>JASHSH010000044.1 GCA_030040955.1 Rhodospirillales bacterium | reverse complement strand
CTCCTGCTCCACCCCGGCGAATATGGCCTGGGTCTGCTCGATGCGCGTGCCCGGCGGCGCGCGGACGTGGAGGCGCATCTGGCCGGCGTCGACATCGGGGAAGAAATCCTCGCCGAGCCTGGGGAACAGCGCCAGCGAGCAGGCCATGACTAGGACGAAGAACAGGGCGGTCGGCAGCGGGTGCGACACCGCCCAGGCCAGATTGTTGCGATATCCCTCGCGCAGCGCATCGAATCCGCGCTCGAAATGATAGTGGATCGCCGAGAAGGGATTACGGCCGCGCCTGGGACTATCCAGCGCGCGCTCCTCGCGGCGCGCCTCGGCCGAGGTCCGCATCAGCATCTTGAACAGCACGGGCACGAGCGTGAAGGAAAGCGCGAGGCTCGCCACCAGCGAGACGCAGACCGAGAGCGAAAGCGGCGAGAACAGATATTTCGCGGTGCCCTGGAGCAGGAATACCGGCACGAACACGATGCAGATGCACAAGGTGGCGAGCATCGTCGGCAAGCCGACCTCGCCCGCGCCGTCGACGATCGCCTTGGTCAGCGGCTCGCCCATGCGCAGGTGGCGCTCGATGTTCTCGATGACCACGGTGCCATTGTCGACCAGGATGCCGACCGCGAGCGCGAAGCCGCCGAGCGTCATCGTGTTCAGC
The DNA here is from genome assembly GCA_030040955.1 of Rhodospirillales bacterium. Lineage (GTDB taxonomy): Bacteria > Pseudomonadota > Alphaproteobacteria > Rhodospirillales > Magnetospirillaceae > JASHSH01. The sequence goes on along the minus strand of JASHSH010000044.1, from coordinate 14,637 downwards.
GTCTGCCCGCCGCCATACATAACCAGGATGGCAGCCACGATCGAAAGCGGGATCGAGGCGAGAATGATGACGGTCAGGCGCCAGTTGCCGAGGAACAGCAGAATCATCGCCGCGGTCAGCCCGGCGGCCATCACGCCGCCCATCACCACGCTGTCGATCGCCGCTTTGACGAAGATCGACTGGTCGAAGATCGCCTTGATCGACACGCCCTTGGGGATGATCTTCTCGATGTAGGGCAGCGCCTCGCGGATGCCGTCGATCACCCGGAGCGTCGAGATGCCGCCGGTCTTGCGGATCACCATCAGCGCGCCGGGCGTGCCGTTCACCGTCACCGAATTGGTCTGCACCTGGTAGCCGTCGTGGACGTGGGCGACGTCGCGCAGCAGCACGGTGCGGCCGTCGACATACTTGATCGGGAAATCGTTGATCCGCTCGATCACATCGGGGCTGTTGTTCATCGCCAGCGGATAGTCCTTGGCCCCGATCTTCACGTCGCCCGAGGGCAGGATCACGTTCTGGCGCTGGATCGCCTCGCTCACCTCGGAGGGCGACAGGTGCCGCGCCAGCAGGGCCTGCTGGTCGAGATCGACCATGATCAGCCGCGGCTTGCCGCCATAGGGATAGGGCACCTCGGCGCCCTGCACCACGGCCAAGTCGGGGCGGATGATGTTCTGGCCGAGATCGTTGAGCTTGGTGTCGGAGAGCTGGTTGCTCGACAGACTGAGCTGGATGATGGGGACGTCAGTCGCGCCGTAACGCAGCACCAACGGCGGGGTGATGTTGGGCGGCATGTATTTCAGCACGACGAGCGCGCTGCTCGCGAGCTGGGACACGGCGCGACTGACGTCGGCGCCTTCGTGGAGATACACTTTCTCCACGCCGACGCCTTGGTAGCTGGTGGCTTCGATCCGCGAGATGTCGTCGACGAGGGAGGCCATCTGCCGCTCGTGCAGCGTGAGGATGCGGTTCTGCATGTCGGCCGCGTCCATGCCGCTGTAGGTCCACACCACGCTGACGACGGGGATGTCGATTTCCGGGAAGATATCGACCGGCATGCGCAGCGCGGCGCCGATGCCGAGCAGCGCAACCAGGATCAGGGCCGCGAACACCGTGTGCGGCCGCTTCAGGACATAGGCGACAAGTTGCATCGCGGATCCTCATGCGGCCCGCCGGAAGCGGACGCGTTCGGCCCGTCGGACGGCCCGCATGTACGCTCGCGCGGCCCGCGCTTCCAGTAAAATCTAGTTTATTCAAGGAGATAGAAATTCATGCGGCGCAGCGGCGGGCGTCCTGCTTAGATACTGCTCGGATACTCCTCGCACGCTCGGTGGTTGGCCTTAGCGCCCGTAGGCAGGTCCAGTTCCGCTCATGGCACAAAGCGGATGTCGGGTCGCGCCACGGACAAGTCAGCTCATTGGCCCACAGCGGAATACGTTTCTAGGTTCGTTATCCCAGCGATAAGCCGCGCCTGATCGGGACTGAATTGTTGGTCTGCTTGTGGGCGAAGTGCGGGCTTCTGGCCACGGGAATGCTAAGGCGGCTATGTGCCAATAAGAGACACAGCTTAGCGGACAATTGCCCCGGGCCGGGTCGGCTCCTCCGGTCGATACTGCGTTACCATATGGGTGATTGACAGCCGTTCGTCCTTAGGCCAATTTTTCGCTCGGTTGATACGACCTGCCGGTTGCACCCTTAGCGGAACGGTGAACGTATCGAGCCTTAATCGGCCTCCCTTTGCCCGAGCGACCGGGTCAGCAACGCAACCACCTGACACGCTTGGTTCGCTCATGCAGAGGACGGAACCGATGCGCGATTATCGCGATGCAAAGACCATGGCGCAGACCCTGCGCGAAAACCTCGCCACCAAGAGTTTCGCCATCACTCACAGCGAGAGTCTGGAGCTCGTTTCCAAGATTCTGGGCGTTGCCGACTGGAACACCTTATCGGCCTTGCTGCAAGCTAGCCGTCGCGAAACCACGAGCCTCGTCGCGAAACGTCTGGAAGGTCCGGTAACATATCCTGCCATTCCAATGCGGGATCTCGTTCCATTCCCAAATGCCACCTATCCGCTTTTTGTCGGGCGCAAGAAGACCGTGCAAGCTCTCGACCGCGCGTTCGAACGTCAGCGGGAGATTGTGCTGGCAGTGCAAAGGCAGAACGGTGTCGACGAACCCGGATTTGACGATGTCTACGAGGTCGGTGTCCTCGCGAGGCTATTTGAGCTTCGGCCGCTGGACGACGGCACGCTGAAGGTGCTTGCGGATGTGTACCGGCGCGTCGTGATTCGCCGATTCATTGGAGAATCCGGCGAGTTCGAAGCCGAGATTTCCGAGGTCAGCGAGGGACCAATAGCTGATGCCCCTGTCCTGATCGAGCGCGCCGTCAAGCGATTCGAAGCCTACGTGGCAAACCGCGAAATCCGTGTACCGGATTTCTTGCCGCCCCTCGCTCGAACCCGCGACCCTGGGCGGGTAGCCGATATCATCGCGGGGTATATGCAGTTGCCCATAACCGACAAACAGATCCTGTTGGCAGCCCTCGATCCTGTCGCGCGACTCGAAAAGGTCGACGCTCTGTTGGAAGCGGCTGCCGCTCTGCCGAATAAGTCAGGATAGCGGTCCGACACAGTTTAGAGTCCGCTTTGGGTCAAGGGCGGTAGTTACGGCGAGGTGCCGCGTGGTCCGTTCATCCTTCGATAGCGGTCATTCGGCGGGCGGCGCCACGGACGTGCTGTAGTCGAGAGCGGGGAAGGAAGAATGCCTACGCGCCGCTCACAATATAGGTGCGACAATTGGTGCCGGGATTCCCTGGAACTCGGTTGAGCGTTCAATTGTTGCACTGGGCGATAAGCCATTGATTTACGGAAATTGTTGCACTCCGCTCCTGGGCACCACCGCGCTGCTCAACTAGCTGATTTTCCTGACTTTTTCTTCCGGTGCGACAGTCCGTTCGGGGGCGGCGCAACAGTCGCGTCCGATCTCTGTTCACGATCGACGAGGTGCATCGCGCTGGCGACAAGCTTCGCACGATTCGCCTCGCGCGCGTAGAGCGCGGCCTGTTTCAGCGGGACCGGCCATAGATCGCCATGAGTTGACGCTCTCGGTGGCGCCGCACTCGCCCGCCATGGTGGCGCCCGCCTCGCGCAATGGGCCCGGGCGATCCCCTATCGCGGCTGGGATCGCCGCAGCGCCGATCTCTCGCTGGCTCGCCCGGCGCGATATCCATCGGCCTCATGCCGTCACGAAGATCGCGGCGCGAACACATTCACAAGCACGATAGTTAATGTTGACAAGAGTTTGAAAGAAGCCAAATGATCTGCCCCCGCGACCATCACCGACAGCGATCCGATGACCGATGGGGCCATGCAGGACTTTCCGCTGACGCTCGATCGGATCCTCGATCATGCCGCCAAGTGGCACCCGCGAGCCGAGGTGGTGACGGCGCGCGAGGGCGGCGCGACCACGCGCGCGAGCTATGCGGAGCTCCGGGAGCGCAGCCTGCGCGTGTCCTCGGTGCTCGCCGGTCTCGGCGTCGCGTTCGGCGAACGAGTCGCGACGCTTGCCTGGAACACCCAGGCCCATATGGAGGCGTGGTACGGCATCATGGGCATGGGGGCGGTCTGCCACACGCTCAATCTGCGGCTGACCGCCGCGCAACTGGGCGCGATGGCCGCGCAGTCGGATTGCCGCATCATCGTCGCCGGCGCGGATCTCGTGCCCCTCGCCCGGCAGATCGCCGAAATTGCGACCCAGATCGAACGAATACTCGTCATCGACGGCGCCGTCGAGTCCGGAGACGGCGCGGAGCGGCGGCCCGAGATTCTGGCGCTCGAGCCGGCCATGTTGGACGCGCGCCGCACCGTGGTCTGGGGTGGATTCGACGAGCGCTCTCCCTCGGGACTGTGCTTCACTTCCGGCACGACGGACGCGCCCAAGGGGGTGACCTACACGCACCGCTCAAGCTTCCTCCACGCGATGCGCCTGCTCCAGACCGACGTGATGGGCTTCACCGCAAGCGATAGCGTGCTCGCCGTTGTGCCAATGTTCCACGCCAACGCCTGGGGCCTGCCGTTCGTCGTGCCGGCGGTCGGGGCGAAGCTGGTGCTGCCGGGGCGCCGCGTCGATGGCGCGAGCCTGGCGCGGCTGATCGCCGCCGAGGACGTGACGATTGCCATTGGCGTGCCGACCGTCTGGCTCGGCCTGGTCGAGCATCTCGAGGCCACCGGCGGCGAGTTGCCCTCGCTCCAGCGAGTCGTGGTCGGCGGTACCGCGCTGCCGTCGGCGCTGATGGAGCGGATCGAGCGGCGGCTGGGCGTGGCGGTGCAGACCAGTTGGGGGATGACCGAGCTCTCGCCCACGGGCACGGTGGCGCCGCCCCGCACGCTCCATCGGTCGGCTTCCGTGTCCGGCCGTCCGTCGCTCGGCGTCGACCTGTTGCTGACCGACGCCCAAGGTCGCGCCCTTCCGGAGCAGCGTGACGTCGAAGGACATCTACGGGTTCGCGGCACCAGCGTCATCGAGCGCTATTTCGGACAAGACCTTGCCGCCGTCGATGCCGATGGCTGGTTCGATACGGGCGATCTCGCCCGCATCGACGCCGCTGGGAACCTGACCATCACCGGCCGGGCCAAGGACCTGGTCAAGTCCGGCGGCGAGTGGATCAACCCCGCCGAGATCGAGGCGATCGTCGGCGCCTTGCCACAGGTGTCGCTGGCGGCCGTGATCGGTCGCCCCGATCCGAAATGGGGCGAGCGCCCCATTTTGCTGGTGGAGCTGCATGGGCGGGAAACCGTCAGCGACGAAATGTTGCTGGCGTCGCTGCGGGGAAAGGTGGCGCCGTGGTGGATACCCGACGCCGTAATCCACATCGACAAGATGCCGCTATCGCCGACCGGGAAGATCGACAAACTGCGGCTCAGGAAGGAATATGGCGGCAACTGAGGGCCTCGTAGGCATGGATACCGCATCTAGGCCGGACGGGCGCAACATGAAAGGTGAGCCGGTGGCTGCAAATTCGACCTCGCGCCGCAAGCGTCCCAACAAGGCGGAGCAGCGCGCGGAAACGATGGAGCAGATCTTCAACGCCGCCGAGTATCTCTTCTCGAGGCACGGCCTGTACGGCGTCACGCTCAAGGACGTGGCCAAGCGCGTGGGCGTCCACCATACGCTGATGAACTACTATTTCGACGACAAGAAGGACCTTTTCGACAAGGTCTTCGCGCGTCGCGCCGTGGTGTCCAGCACGCGGCGGATGGATGCGCTCGACGAGTACGAGGCGTCGTGCCGGGGCAAGCCGACGGTCGAGGGCGCGCTGCGCGTTTTTCTAGAAACCGATCTCGACCTGTACATCGAGGGCGGCGAAGCCTGGAAGAACGCCACCCGCCTCGCCGCCCAGGTCGCCAATACCCCGGGCTGGGGCGCGCAATTGATGGACAAGAATTTCGATCCGGTGGTTCTTCGCCTGATCGGCCTGCTGAAGCGTGCCCTGCCGAACGCTACGGCGGAGGACATCTTCTGGAGCTATCACTTCGTGACCGGCGCGCTGCTGCACGTGCTCGCACGCACCGGGCGCATCGACAAGCTGTCCGGCGGCATATGCAAGTCGGACGATTTTGTCGCGGTGAAAGCCCGGATGGTGACTTTCATGGCGGCCGGCATCCGCGCCGTCTGCGCGGACGGCTCCCGCAGCCGCAAACGCTGACGCCGATCGTCCGCTGGTTCGGCGGTCGGCGGCGCATAGCCAAAATGTTAGCTATCTTGTGAGTGAGTAATTGTGGTGCTATCGTCGAGCGCGGCGAGTGCCGCGGATGTCCCGGCACGGCGTGTGGCGGACGCCGCGCCGGCACGACGCGGAACAATCGCCGCCATCGAAGAAAAGGGTGACGCTCGCGCAACCGAGCAGAAGCACCCGAGAACGGCGAGCTGGGGAAACGATGTTCGAACGCATCAGCCGTGCCTCGATCAGCCAAGAGAAGATCGTTCTCTTGATCGCGGTCCTATTGTTCTGCGTCTTCTCCGTATCCCTGAAGGGCTTCGTCAGCAGCGGCAACCTTCTGACGCTCCTGCGCAGCGTGTCGACCTTGGGCATTCTCGGTATCGGGATGGCGTTTCTGGTGCTCGGCCGGGGCATCGATCTGGCGATCGTCGCGATCTACTCGGCATCGGCCGGCTGGACGCTGCATCTCGCCAATGGCGGCGTATCGATATGGCTCGCCATGGTCCTTGGATATCTGCTGGCACTGACCGCCGGCGTACTCAGCGGCGTGCTGGTCGCCTATGTCGAGATCCCCGCGCTGTTCGCGACCTTGGGCATGGCCGCGTTCGTGTTCGGCTTCGTCCGTTACGCGCTGGTCCCTCTCTACGTGGTCTACATGCCGGCCAGCGGCGCCAGCATCGCCTGGATCGGCGGAGGCTTCGTATTCGGCGTGCCGGTCCCGATCCTGTTCTTTGCCCTGATCGCGGTGCTCGGCTTCCTGTTCCTCCGCTTTACCAAGCCGGGGCGATTCATCTACGCGATCGGAGACAATTTCGCGGCAGCGCGCATTTCGGGCGCGCCCGTTCGGCCCATCATCATCCTGCAATACGCGATTTCGGCGACCATCGCCTATCTGGCGGGAATCATCACCGCGACCGCCGTCTCCGCGATGGATACGGACGTGGCGAACAGTTCGATGATCTACGACATCATCCTGGTCGTCGTTCTCGGCGGCATCGGGCTCTCCGGAGGACGCGGGGGCATCCGCAACGTGATCGTGGGAACGCTGCTGATCGGCATCCTTTTGAACGGGATGACCATCATGGACATCGAGTACACGCTGCAGAACGTCATCCGGAGCCTGATCCTGCTCATCGCCATCGTCATCGACAGCATCATCAACCCACGCGACGAACAAATCGCGCAGCAGGGGGACATCTAGGACTTCGACAACAACTCGCAAGGGAGGACTGAACATGAAGAAGCGCATCTTCACCGCACTTGCCGCCGCCCTGACGCTGTCGGGGATGGTGGGACACGCGGTTGCCGCGGGCATCGACGACCCGAGGCGCGACGACTACTACAAGACCTTCACCGGCAAGACGGTCGCCTTCGTGCCCGTCGCGATGGGCATCGACCTGACCGAGGGATGGGCGTCGGTCTTGAAGCAGCAAGCCGACGCGCTGGGCATGAAGTTCGAGGTACGCGATCCGCATTTCAGCGCGGATGCCGGCGCGCAGGTGATCACTTCGCTGATTTCGGAAAAGCCGGACGTGCTGATCGTCCACAATCCCGACGTCAATTCCTACGCCAAGCTGCTGAAACGCGCCGAGGAGGCCGGCATCCACGTCATTCAGGTCAATATGCGGTCGAACTACAATTCCGACGTCTATGTGGGCGCCGACTGGATCGCGATCGGCGAAGCCGAGACCCAGGCCGTCGTCGACAAGTGCGGCGCCGGCACCAGCGGCAAGGTGGCGATCCTGGAAGGCGTGCCGACCTCCGGGTCCGACAGCGGCATGCGGAAGGGCGCCGAGCACATCCTGAACAAGCATCCGGAAATCAAGCTGGTGTCCGATCAGGGCGCGGACTGGGACGCCGCCAAGGCGCACACGATCGTGTCGACCGTCATTCAGCAAAATCCCGATCTTTGCGGCGTGGTCGGATTCTGGGACGTCATGGATTTGGGGGCGGCCGCGGCGATCAAGGACTCCGGCAAGCAGATCGTGCTGGTCACCTCGGGTGGCGGCGAGCAGATGGCCTGCGACAATGTGGAGAAGGGCGTATTCCAGGAGGAGATCGAATATAACGTCATGCAGCAGGGTCGCGATCTGGCCGACATGGTCGCCATGGTGCTCGAGGACGGTCAGCCGGCCGGGAAGCAGAAGGTGGTGATCTACAGCCCGCAGACCAGGCTCACCAAGGACACGCTTCACCAGGGCGCGTGCTGGAGCGCCAAGAGCCTTCCGAAATAGGGCGCCGACATCCCCTGAGCGCTGAGCCGCGAAGGCGGCTCAGCGCCTTTTTTATCGATCCGGAACACCATCGCGATGGTCGCCGAGACGCTCACCAGACTGCGCTATCGATATGTCCCCGATCATCTTGTCGGTGAGGTGCTCGGCAGGCGGTGGATGGACAATGTCATTCCCGTCTTTCTGCTCGTCGCGGTAATCGCCTTTCTGACGGGGTCGATCCCGAATTTTCTCGCGGCGGGGAATCTCGCCGACACGTCGCGGCAAATCGGCGAGTTCGGGCTGGTCGTGATCGGCATGACGGTCGTCATGCTGGCCGGAGGCATTGACCTCAGCGTGGGTTCCAATTTCGCGCTGGCGAACATAACCGCGCTTGCCCTCATCAACGTCGCCAAATGGTCGGTAACGGCGTCCGTCGCGGCGACGCTGGGCGTAGCGGGACTCGTCGGCCTGATGAACGGCCTGCTGATCGGCTATCTCCGGCTGCGGGCGTTCTTGACCACGCTCGTCACGCTGACGCTGATCCGGGCGATCGTCACGTTCCTCCTGCAACAATACCAGGTGCAGATCGCGTCGAGCGATGTCGATTCCGAGGCCTGGGACTTCATCGGCACCGGATCGGTCGCCGGCGTGCCATTGAGCTTCGCCGTTCTCCTCGTCACGGCGATCGCGGGCCATGTGATCCTGACGCGCCTGCGCGTCGGCTGGCGCATCATGGCGGTGGGCGGCTCGCGCCGCTCGGCATACAACGCCGGCATCCCCGTGCGGCGCACGGTGTGCCTGTCCTATGTGGTATCCGGCCTGCTCACGGGCCTCGCCGGAACGCTCTACGCGGCGCGCCTGTCCGGCGCCGGCCCCGACACCGGCCTCGGTCTCGAGCTCGCGGTCGTTACCGCGGCGGTGCTGGGCGGCAACAGCGTCGGCGGCGGGCGCGGATCGATCGGCAAGGCGATCGTGGGCGCGGTCATCGTCTCGCTTCTGACCAACGGCGTGGTCAGGCTCGGCCTCCAGAACGGGGCGTCGGCGATGGTGGTCGGCATCGTCCTGCTGCTGGCGATCGCCATCGACGTCCGCTGGAACAAATGGCGTGGCAAGCTGCAGGCCAAGGTCTATGTGTCGCCCGCCTATCTCGCGCTGCCGCCGGTTCCGCCGATCGATTCGCGCTCATCGTCACCCTATGCGATGAACGACCGTCTTCACGACGTCGAGATCATCGGTCTAGGCGAAATCGACGGCCCGGAGGACGTCATTCTCGACGAGGATGACAATCTCTATTGCAGCGTCCGACAGGGCGACATCATCCGTTTCCTGGCGCCGGACCACAAGCGACGCGAGGTCTATGCGCATGTCGGCGGCCGGCCGCTGGGCATGGCCTTCGACAAGGACGGAGGCCTTGTCGTATGCATCGCCGGCATGGGCCTGTATCGCGTGGATTCGTCGCGCGGCATCCAGAAGATGACCGCCGAGACCAACCGTTCGCGGTTCTCGATCATCGACGATTCCCGGATGCGACTTGCCGACGATCTCGATATCGCCGCGGACGGAAAGGTCTATTTCAGCGAAGCGACGATCCGCTACGGGTTCGAGGAGTGGGTCGTCGATTCGGTGGAAGGAAGGGGCAACGGCCGGATCATCCGCTACGATCCCGCGACCGGCACCACGCGGACGGTCCTGCGGCACCTGCTGTTCGCCAACGGCATTTGCATGGCCCATGACAACAGGTCGTTGCTCTTCGCCGAAACATGGGGTTGCCGCGTCAGCCGGTACTGGCTCGAAGGTCCCAAGAAAGGGGCGACCGAGATCGTGATCGCCAATCTTCCGGGCTATCCGGACAACATCAATCGAGGATCCCGCGGCGCCTATTGGGTGGCGCTCGCCGGCACGCGGACGCCGACATACGATCTGGCGATGACGATGCCGGCCTTCCGGCGGCGCATGGCGCGCAGGGTGGCCGGGGACGAATGGATGTTCCCGAACGTCAACACCGGCTGCGTGGTGCGGTTCGACGAAAGCGGCCGGATTCTCGAATCGCTCTGGGATTTGAAGGGCCGCAACCATCCCGCCATCACGTCGATGCGCGAGCACCGCGGCCATCTGTATCTCGGCGGCGTCACCAACAATCGGATCGGGCGGATCGGGATCCCCGATGCCGATCCGGAGTGGACCGGCCCGGCCTCCTATTGGGGAGACCGCCGGTGAACCCGCTCCGGCAAGCCATGGATCGGTGGCTGGGGCGCGGCGAGGCGTCGATCACCGTCCCGCCGATGGACGGCGCCTTCCGTCCCAATGATCTCCTCGACTCCGCGTCGACGATTCTGCAAATGCCGGCGCCCGATTGTCTGGCCCAAACCGCGCAAGGCGTCCTCGTCTCGGCGGGGCGCTCGCTGTTCAGCGTCGGCAACCCGATTGGCGGCGGGGTCTGGTCCTTCGACGCCGAGATTGCCGCCGTGACCGGTCTGCCGGACGGCGGTGCCGCGGTGGGCCTGGTCGACGGCCGGATCGCCTTCGTCGGCGGTCGTCATGGGGGTAGCACGATCGCGGCGTCTCCCGAGATCAACTGCATCACCGCTCTCGCGCCGGCGCGGGATGGCGCGCTTCTCGTCGCCAACGGCTCGGCGTCGAACGGACCGGCGGACTGGAAGCGTGACCTGATGGAGAAAAATGCCTCGGGATCCGTGTGGCGGATCAAACCCGCCGGCGGTTCGCGTGCCCTGTTGGCCGGCGATCTGGCCTATCCCTATGGTCTTCTGGAAGAGGGCGAGTCGGTCATCGTATCCGAGAGCTGGCGCAGCGCGCTCACGCGCATCGCCCCCGGCGCCGCCAGCCGTCCCGAGACCGTGCTCGAAAATCTTCCCGCCTATCCCAGCCGCTTGTCGCGCGGCGCGGACGGTACGATCTGGCTCGCGTTGTTCGCGCCGCGCAGCCAGCTCGTCGAATTCATATTGCGAGAAGACCGCTATCGCCGCGGCATGATGCGCAGGATCGACCCCGATCACTGGGTGGCTCCGTGCCTGCGCACGGGTCTGTCGCCCCAGGAACCGACGCAGCAGGGCAGCGTCAAGCAGCTTGGCGTGGTGAAGCCCTGGTCGCCGAGCCGGTCGTACGGGTTGGCGGCCTGCCTCGACCGCGCGTTTCTGCCGACCGCCAGTTTCCATAGTCGGGCGAACGGGCAGCGCCACGGCGTCACCAGCTGTCTTGCGATCGACGGGCGGCTGTATTTCTGCGCGAAAGGCGATGGAATCGTCGCCTCCCTCCCCTATGCGGGATCGGCACCATGACGGTCCCGCCGCGATCCGAAACCCCGCTCCTGACGATGCGAAACGTCACCAAGGAGTATCGGGGCGTGGCCGCGCTGAAGGACATCGACTTCGACCTTCGCCGCGGCGAGGTGCACGCCATATTGGGCGAAAACGGGGCCGGCAAGTCGACACTGGTCAAAATACTGTCCGGCGCGGTGACGCCATCCAACGGCGAAATCGGTCTCGATGGCCGGCGCATTCATATCGCCACCCCGGCCGACGCGCGGCGATATGGAATTGCAATGGTCTACCAGGAGACCAACCTGGTCCCCGCGCTTACCGTCGCGCAAAATCTCTATCTGGGCGACGAGAAGTTCTTCAATCGCCTGCGCGGCACCTATATCGAAGCGCAGCAGCTTCTTCAGTCGCTCAATTTTCCGGTCGAGCCCACGGCCCTCGTCCAGTCGCTGGGGACCGCCAAGCGGCAGATGGTCGAAATCGCGCGCGCCGTCCGACTCGAGGCGAAGATCATCATTTTCGACGAGCCGACCGCCACGCTCACGCCCGAGGAAAAGCATCACCTGTTCGCGCTGATCGACCGCCTGCGCAGCGAGGGCGTTTCGATCATCTTCATCAGCCACGCCGTCGAGGAGGCGCTCGAAATCTCCGACCGGATCACCATCCTCCGGGACGGAACCCGCGTCGTAACCGACGGCGCCAAGGCGTTTTCCCGCGAGACGATCATCCGCCACATGGTCGGCCGGACGCTGACCAACGAGCTCTATGGCCGCGCGGCCAACACCCGAAAGGTCCGGCGCCCGGGAGAAAAGGTCCTCAGCGTGCAGAATCTCTCGATGCAGAACATCGTGCGCAACACGTCCTTCTCGATCTTCGCGGGGCAGGTGACGGGCATCTTTGGGCTGGTCGGCTCGGGGCGCACGGAGACCGCCAAGATCGTCGCCGGTGTGATCAAGCGCGACCTCTTCCACGGCGGCGACGTCCGTCTCGGCAGCGTCGCGGTGCGCTACCGCTCGCCGCGGAAGGCGGTCGGCGACGGCGTGGTGTATGTCACGGAAGACCGCAAGGGCGACGGGTTCTTCGAGACGATGTCGATCGCGGAAAACCTCTATATCGGACAAATCTCGAGTCGCGAATCCCGCGGCATGCTGGCGAGCGTGAGCCAGATGCGCGCCCTGGCCGCCGTCTGGACAAAAAAGCTCAATGTGCGGACGCTGAACGACGATGCGCGCGTCATAGAACTCTCCGGCGGAAATCAGCAAAAGCTGGTCATCGCCAAGGCGCTTGTGCAGAAGCCGAGGCTGGTCATTTTCGACGAGCCGACACGCGGCGTCGATGTCGGCTCGATCGCCGAAATTCACCACCTGATCGGCTTGCTTGCCGACGAGGGTCTGGCCGTGATCGTCATATCGTCTTATCTGCCGGAGATCTTGAGCCTGTCCGATCGCATCCTGGTGTCGAGGCAAGGGCGCATCGTCGAGGAGATCTCGCCAAGCGAGGCGACATCCGAGTCGGTCATGTTCGCGGCGGTGCACTAGACGGACGATCGACGGCCGCCGTTTCCGTAATTTTGGGTTGACTCTACGGGGCAGCGCCGCCCGACCCAGCTAGCCCAGCCGAACGACTTATGCTTCCGGCGCGGCGGTCGGCTCCCGCGCGGAAGCCGGAACGTAGACCGTTCCGTCCATCAACATGCGGGCGGTGCGCACCAACGCCGCCCGCCTGATCTTGACCGCCTCGCCCGTGCCCGGCTCGAGCTCGAGCTGCACGGTCAATCTTCCGGTCGGATGCTCGATGTCGCAGCGCTTCACCGCGCCTTCGGGAATTCGCGCCATTTCATGCGCCGGCGAATCGGGCAGCAGACAGGCGGTCGCCACCGTCACCGCGCCGAGAACGCCGATGGAAGTGTGCAGGCTGAAGGGCGTGAAGGTACGGGTGGCGATCATGCCGCCCTCGCGCGGCGGCGCGACGAGTGAAAGCTTGGGAACGGTCTGCGCGCGCACGTCGCCCAGCCGCATCAGCGGTCCGGCCTCGAGCCGCAATACTTCCAGTCGCTCCTTCAGCGCGGCGTTGCCTTCCAGTTGCGCGACGCTCTCATAGCCGCCGAGGCCGAAAGCGGCGGCCGGCATAACGATCACCGGCATGCCGTTGTCGATCAGGGTGCAGCGCACCCCGGCGACCTCGTCCACCGCGTGCCCGGTGGGCAGCAACGCGCCGCATTGCGATCCCTCGGTGTCGAGGAACGCCTGTACCACCGGCGCGTGGTGTCCCGGCACGCCGTCGATGGAAGCGTCGCCGTCGTACCGCACACGCCCGCGCGGCGTTTCCACCGTGAGTTCGGCCATGCTTTCGGAATTGACCATGTAGATGCGCACATTCGTGCGCTCGCCGGTCGGCGCGACCAGCCCGCGCTCGATGGCGAAGGGCGCGATCCCGGCCAGGATGTTTCCGCAATTCTGCGAGTCCGAGACGATTGCCTTGTCGGGAATGACTTGCAGGAACAGGTAGTCGACGTCGCAGCCCAGGCGGTTCGAGCGCGACACCACCGCGATCTTGCTGGTCAGCGGGTGCGCGCCGCCCACGCCGTCGATCTGGCGCGCATCCGGTGAGCCCATCACGGCGAGCAAGACGCGATCGCGCGCGCCCCTCTCGCTAGGCAGGTCGGCGGCGAGGAAATACGCGCCCTTCGAGGTTCCTCCACGCATCAGCGCGCAACGGATGCCGATCTGCTCGGTCATTCGGCGCTACCCAGCCGCTCGTCCATGGTCGCCGGCGCGCGGAATGCCGCCACCGCGGCCTGCACGATCTGTTCGAGCGCCTCGGCCGTGTCCTCGCCCCGCGCCTCGCCGCGCGAAAGCCGCGTCACCCGCCAGGGATTGATCAGCGTGTAGTTGACCGCGCCAAGCAGGAAATGCGTGCGCCAGACGATGTCGCCGCGCGGCACCTGCGGCAGGCAGGATTGCAACGCGTCGATGAAGGCGAGATTGATCGGGTTGAAGGTCTCGGCGATGATCTTGCGCACCTCCTCGTGGCGTTCGGACATCACCAGCGCGCGCAGGCGCGCGAAGCGCGCACCGCCGCCTTCCGCGCCATTGCGCTCCGCGAGCGAGGGCAGGATGAACGCGCGCACGATCGCCGCCAGCCGGTCGTCCGGATCGCGGATGCGCTGCGCCTCGCCGAGCAATTCGCTCCGCCGCCGGTTCATCGGACCGGAGTGACGCTCGTAGACCGCGCGCAGCAGCCCGTCCTTCGATCCGAAATGATAGCCGATGCTGCCCAGGTTCGCGCCCGAGGCCTGGGCGATGTCGCGCATCGAAACCGCCTCGAAGCCGCTTGTGGAGAACAACTCCTCGGCGGCGTCCAGGATCGCCTCGCGTACGGGTATCTGGCGCAGCGCCACAGGCAACGGGACACAAGCTCCCCGAATTCCGATC
>JASHSH010000412.1 GCA_030040955.1 Rhodospirillales bacterium | reverse complement strand
ACCGCGAGCACCTCCTCGGAAACCTCCGCCGTGGTGTCGGTCCGGTCGATATCGACGCGGCGCACGATTCCGTCGGGCGGAAGCCCGGCCGGCGCATGGCGCAGATTGCCGGCGATCGGCTCGCCCTGCCCGTCGAACAGGCCGGCGAAGGTGACCCGGTGGATGTCGGCGGCGAGCCGGGTCTCCACCGTGCGGCGGATGACCTCGTCGGGCTCGCCCGACAGGATGTCGGCTTCCTGCTTGAGCAGGCTGTCGATGCGGCCGTTCTCGTAGACCGCGGTCTGCCAGTAGATGAAGGCGAACAGGAGAAGGGCGGATAGGGCGAAGATCACCGCGAAGGCAGCGGTGAGACGGAAGATCGACGTCTCGACCAGGTCACCCAGGCGCATCGAGCATGAACCCGGCCCGGCGGATGGTGTGCAGCATCGGCGTCTCGCCCCAGCCGTCGATCTTCCGGCGCAGCTTGCCGATATGGACGTCGATCAGGTTGGTCTCGGGGACGAAGCCGAAATGCCAGATATCCTCGAGCAGCATCGCCCGGGTGATCACCCGGCCGGGGCGCCGCATCATGTATTCGAGCAGTTTGAACTCCCGCGGCAGCAGCTCGATCTCGCGCTTGCCGCGCCGCGCGCGGCGTTCGATCAGGTCGAGTTCGAGTTGGCCGACCTTGAGCCGGGTCTCGCGCGACAGCGACGGGCGGCGCAGCAGCGCCTCGATTCGCGCGGCCAGCTCGTCGAGCGCGAACGGCTTGGTGAGATAGTCGTCGCCGCCCGCGCGCAGCCCGGCGACGCGGTCATCGACCTTGCCCAGGGCGCTGAGGATCAGAACCGGTTTGGTATTGCCCCACAGGCGCACGCTGTCGAGGATCTCGAGCCCATCCAGACCACCGGCCAGCATGCGGTCGACGATGATCATGTCGAAGGCGCCGTGGCGGGCGCGGTTCAGCCCTTCGGGTCCGGTGCTTGCGTGGGTCACCTCGTAGCCGCGCTCGGTGAGGTCGCGCACTACGTCGCTGGCGGTTTCCAAATCATCCTCGATGATGAGGATCGAGGCGACCGTCTCGGCGCCGGTGTCCTCGTCGCCGGTCGGCCTGGAACGCTGCGCGTTCCTTCCCGACGGAGGGTTCTTGCTCGGCGCCATCGCCGGCCTCGTGGTTGGTGCGACCGCGGCAATATTCATCTCGACCACTCCCCGAACCACTAAATTCGGTCCGCGAATACTAAACTTCCATTTACTCCGACACCAGCGTTACAAGAAGCCGTCGAAATTCTCGACGCGGCCTAAGCCGACCGGCGCGTGCCGTATCGACGCGCTCGAACCCCTAACTGGGCGCGGATTGTGTCGTTTTCATGACAGCTGTCGCTGCGCAACGCATTGACATTACGTATGAGAAATTTGCCTGTCCAAGAAGCGAACCGCGGTCCCGGGGCTCCGGTCCGCACGAGTCGCCGCGATACGCGCGTTTAATGCGATGAAGCGCTATTTAATACCCTTCGGCCCGGATCGAGCGTAAGCACGGCGCAGACTTCCCGCTTGCAAGTATAAAACAAATTTTCAATTGCAGGCTTGTGGAAGAGCGTGTCGTCATTACTCAGGTGATCCCTATGCGCAAGCTTCCGATACTTTCCCTTGCCCTGTGCGCCGGCCTTGCGGCGTGCGGGGGGGTCAGCGGCTACCAGGCCGAATGGTACGTGCCGCAGGCGGTCAAGACCGCGGGACCGATCCCCGTGAACGTGATCGGCGCGGACGGAGACCAGTCCGGCATGCTCAACTCGGTCTACGCCGCCATGCGTACCTATGGCGTGCAGCCCGCCTCCGTGGGCGGGCCGGCCAATCCGGCCGGGCTGTCGCTCAATATCCTGATTGGCGCGTCGGCGACGAACGCGCTGAAGCGGGATGGCGGCTTCGGCTACACGATGTGCAAGCTGATCCATCACAATCCCGAGCTGCTTGGCGCTCCTGCCCAGGGCGCCAGCGGGGGCAGGCCCGTTCTCGCCGTGCTCTGCGACGGCGATATCTTCGAGAGTTTGGGCTATGCGCCCAACATTGCCGCCGGCGGTTCGACGAGCGATATCGATACCGTGATCGGCCAAGTGTTCCCGCCGATCAACTACGGCGAGTACGCGGCTCACAATCAGGGCTGATCGAAGCGACGATCCGGCGGCCACGAGCCGCCGGATCTCCCGCCCCCGGACGTCCGGTTGCCGCGCACAAATCGCCTCGGTTGGGACGATGTTCTCGTCGCATGCCCGAGAGGCGCATGAAGCAGTTCGCGGTTATGCCGACGGGGAGGCCGGGCTGATCCGCTGTTCTCGACCCTGGAAGCAACGATACCGATGGTAGGATGAGCGCCCCTGGAGGCGTTACGGGCCGTGCTCAAAGCAGCTCAGTTCTCGATCTCGGCGCAGATCGGTTCCAATCCGCAACAAGCATCCATGTGTCTGCTCCGGGTCATTCTCAGACGCAGCAACCATCGCTGCTCACGTCCAGAATCGCACCCAACAACGGACTCAGGAGGATTTTTCGGACTTAGTGTCCCACGTTATCGGTGGTGGGACACCACCCTTCATACAGTTCAACGGCCTGTGAGAATTTTGGTGCCCAGGGGCGGAATCGAACCACCGACACCATGATTTTCAGTCATGTGCTCTACCAACTGAGCTACCTGGGCTTGGCTCGCCGTAGCGGTCGAGGACGCCGCTTATAGAGAATCCCGCCCATCCTGTCCATAGCGGGCGGGTCAGGAATTCCCGGCATTTTCGTCGCGCTCCCCGCCGGTATCCGTGGCTTCCGCGTCCTTCTCGTCGGGCGCCTCCGTGGTGGGCACGCGATAGACCTCGCCCATCCAGCGGTGCAGGTCGATATCGGCGCAGCGCGCCGAGCAGAAGGGCCGAAATCGCGCCACCTGCGGCTTGCCGCAGATCGGACATTTGGGCCCGCCGTTGGCCGACCGCAGGCCACTCTCCTGGCCGCCGCTCATCGCTGCTCCGCCAACTCGTATCCCGCGACACCCGGCCGCTCGACTAACTCGACTCGCCGGCCCAGTCGCCGTCCAGCCTCGGCCAGCGCGCCCGCATGCGCGCGCAGCGCCGCCGCCGCCGGAGGAGACAGCGCCAGTGTCTGCGGGGCACGCGGACGCATCCGCGCCTCGCGCAGCAGCGCGCGCAGGCCCTCGAGCGCCAGCGTGAGCGGGCTGCGCGCGGACGACTCGGGCGTGAGTAGCATCTCGGCGAGCGAAGGCCCGGTCCGTCGGCGGGTCAGCTCGATCATGCCGAGCGGCGTGGCGCCCGCCACCTGCACATCCATCGGATCCTCGGCGGCGGCGGCGCGCAGATCCGCGATCAGGCGCGGCAGGGCGCGGCGGTCACGTCCGGGGATTGCATCGATCAGCACATGGCCGCCGATTCCGCGCAAACGCAGCTGCCGCGCGGCCTCGCCGATCGCTCGGGCATTGGCCTCGGCGGGCGACGACCCGCCCGCGTCCACATCGATCAGCGTCGCGGCCGGCGTCTCCGCGAAATGCAGGCTCGCCCCGCCGGGCAGCGCGGCGCTCGGGGCGAGCGCCTCCTCCAACGCGTCCGCCGCTCCCGATTCCTCGAACGCGTCGGGGCGCAGCTCGGCCGTGGCGAACAAGGAGCGCGCCTCCGCCAGCGCCGCCGCATCGTCGATGGCGACGCGGCGGATGCCGGAATTGGCCGCCAACGCGCGGGCGAGCGCGGAACGGCGCACGGGCACCGTCCCCGCCGCGGCGCGTTTGAGCACGGCGCCCTTGCCGGGGCGCGCGGCGCAAGTCACCTCGACCAGAAGCGAGTCTCCTTCGGCCGCCCCGCCGGGCCGGGCCAGATATCCGGGAGTCCCTTCTCCGATTGCGACGAAGGCCGCGCCGCCCGCTCGCCCGACCACCCTGCCCTCGATCACGTCGCCGAGGCCCGCGCCGCCCCGGTCGATGGCGAACTCGACCACCCGCCCCGCTTCGAGCAACGCGATCCGCGTCTCGCCCGGCCCCGCGGATACCGCCGCCTCGTCAATCGCCATGGCCAAGCCCGCGCAGCAACGCCGCAGTCTCGAACAGCGGCAATCCGACGACGTTCGAGTAGGAGCCGGACAGGAAGCGCACGAAGGCGGCGGCGCGGCCCTGGATGGCGTAGCCGCCCGCCTTGCCGCGCCACTCGTCGGAGGCGAGATAGGCCGCGATCTCGTCCGAGGTCAGGCGCTTGAACGCGACGATGCTGATGGCGGCGCGGCGCATCGCGCGGCCTCCCGGCGCGATCGCGCAGACTCCGCCATGCACGCGGTGCCGGCGGCCAGACAGAAGCGTAAGGCAGGCCCGCGCCTGCGCCTCGGTCTCGGCCTTGGGCAGGATGCGCCGGCCGCAGGCGACCACCGTATCGGCGCCGAGCACGATGGCGCCGGGATTGGTCTCGGCGACCGCGCGCGCCTTGGCCTCCGCCAGCCGTCCGGCGCAGTGTGCCGGAAGTTCGCCGGGGAGCGGCGCTTCGTCGATCCGGGGGGCCACGACGCGCGCCGGCGCGATCCCGATCTGGGCGAGCAGGTCGAGGCGGCGCGGCGAGGCCGAGGCGAGGATCAGCGGCGCGGTCATGCGCAGCCATCTCGCCGCCCCATCGGGCGCCGGTCAAGCCCGTGTGACCGGCTCAGTCGGTATGCGAAGCCAGCGGGAAGCGGGCCAGGATGCGGCGTTCCAGTTCATCGCGCACCTGGCGATAGGCGTCGAGCCGGCGGTCCCGGCTGCCCTCGACCAGACTAGGGTCGAAGATGTTCCAGAACTCGACCGCGCAGGCCATCGTTCGAGTCATCTCGACCGCGTGGTGCTGCGCTTCGGGCGAAAGCGGGATCACCAGATCGTAGCTCGAATCGTCGAGCTCGGCGAAGCTCTTCGGCCGGTGCCGGCTGATATCGATGCCGATCTCGTCCATCGCGGCGGCCGCGAACGGATCGGGCTCGCCCTTGTGCACGCCGACCGACTGCACCCACAGGCGGCGGCCATGGAAATGCTTCAGCAGCGCCTCGGCCATCGGCGAGCGCACGGAGTTGTAGCTGCAGGCGAACAGGATCGCCGACGCGGCCTCGCCCAAGGCAGACCCTCAGCCGCGCATGTGCAGGACGCAAAGCAGCGTGAACAGCCGCCGGGCGGTGGGGAAGTCGATCTCGACCTGGCCGGCGAGGCGTTCGACCAGGAGGCGCGAGCCGTCGTCGTGCAGCGAGCGACGGCCCATATCGATTGCCTCGATGCGCTGCGGGCTGGCCTGGCGGATCGCCTCGTAATAGGTCTCGCAGACCGTGAAATAGTCGCGGATGATGGCGCGGAACGGCGCCAGCGGCAGCACGATGCGCCCCAACGGCCGATCCTCTTCGGTGTGGATGCCGAACACGAGCCGCGGCCCGTCCAGCCCGACATGCAGGATGTAAGGGCCGGTATAGTCGCCCACCGGCACGAAGCGATTGTCCTCGATGAGATCGAAGATGGCGACCGCGCGCTCGTGTTCGACCTCGGGGCGGCGGCGCACCAAAGTTCGTTCGTCGAGGACGATATTGACCAACCGCTGGGCGCGGTCGGGCTCCTCGTCGGTCACGGCGCGCGCGGCAGGTTGAGGCGGAGCGCCACCGAGCGGGCATGCGCCTCGAGCCCCTCGGCGCGGGCGAGCGTGACGGCCGCCGGCCCCAGCTCGCGCAACGAATCGGAGGTGCAGCCGAGCAGGGTCGTGCGCTTCATGAAATCGAGCACGCCGAGGCCCGAGGAGAAGCGGGCGCTGCGCGCGGTCGGCAGCACGTGGTTCGGGCCGCCGAGATAGTCGCCCACCACCTCGGGCGTGAAGCGGCCGAGGAAGATGGCCCCGGCGTTGCGCACCTCGCGCGCCAGGGCGTCGGGATCGGCGGTGGCGATCTCCAGATGCTCGGGCGCGATGCGGTCGATCAGCGGGATGGCATCGGCGAGCGAGGGCACGCGGATCACCGCCCCGAACCGCCGCCAGCTTTCGCCTGCGATCGCGGCGCGCGGGAGCGTCGTAAGCTGGCGCTCGACCGCCTCGATCACGCGGCGCGCGAATTCGGCATCGTCGGTGATCAGGATCGGCTGGGCGGAGGCATCGTGCTCGGCCTGCGACAGCAGGTCAGCGGCGATCCAGTCGGGATCGTTGTCGGCATCCGCCAGCACCAGGATTTCGGACGGACCGGCGATCATGTCGATGCCGACCTGTCCGAACACGCGCCGCTTGGCGGCGGCGACATAGGCGTTGCCCGGACCGACGATCTTGTCCACCGCGCGGATCGATTCGGTGCCGTAGGCGAGCGCTGCGATCGCCTGCGCGCCCCCGACGCGCCAGATCTCCTCGACCCCGGCGAGGCGGGCGGCCGCCAGCACCAGCGGATTGAGCGCGCCCTCGGGCGCCGGCACCGCCATCGCCACGCGTTCCACGCCCGCCACCCGCGCGGGAATCGCGTTCATCAGCACGGAGGACGGATAGGCCGCCGTGCCGCCGGGCACATAGAGTCCGACCGCGGCGATCGGGGTCCAGCGCCAGCCCAGCCGCACGCCCTGGGCGTCGACCGTGTCGAGATCGGAGGGCTTCTGGCGGCGGTGGAAGCCGCCGATGCGGGCGGCGGCGAGGCGCAACGCGGCGATCGCCTCGGGCGCGCAGCCGCCGATCGCGCGCTCGATCTCGTCCTCGTCCACCGCCAGTCGGTCGTGCCCGTCGAACTCGCGCGTATAGGCGGCGAGCGCGGCATCGCCGCCGCCGCGCACCCCGGCGAGGATGGCCGCGGCGGCTGCGTCCACCTCCTCGGCGACCTCGCGTTTTTCGCCCAGCAGGCGGCGGAATTCCGCCTCGAAGCCGGGAGCGGTTGCGTCCAGCTCACGCGCCATTCGCGGCCTCGCGGAACTTCTCGATCCATCCGCCCAGCTCTTCGGGCCGGGTCTTCAACGCGGCGCGGTTGACGATCAGGCGCGCGGTCACGTCGGCGACATGCTCGACCTCGACGAGGCCGTTGGCGCGCAGCGTGCCGCCCGTGGAGACGAGATCGACGATCAGCCGGCTCAGGCCGAGGCTGGGGGCGAGCTCCATCGCGCCGTTGAGCTTGATGCATTCCGCCTGCACGCCGCGCGCCGCGAA
>JASHSH010000411.1 GCA_030040955.1 Rhodospirillales bacterium | reverse complement strand
GTTCCGTAAGAATATCGCGGTGACCAGATGGACGGCCTTGAGCACGTATCCGCGCGTCGCCATGCCGCGCACGGCGCGATCCTGCGCCAGGTTGGCGATGTCGGAGTCGTGAAGCTCCACGCTCAGGATGGTCGGCCCGTAGGCGTCCAAATCGAGATCCTCCAATACATCCCGGTCGAGACCTTCCAGGTCGATGTTCATATAGTCAATGGCGGTCGAGGACGGCATCGTCTCGCGCAGGATATCGTTGATGCGGCGTACCTTGATCGCCTTGGTTCCGACCTGCTGCCATCCATTCTTGGTGCGCCAGGTCTCGGCCAGCTCGGCCGAGAAGGTATTCATCGCTCCGCCCGCGAACTGATAGTAGGTGAGCTCGTTCTCCTCCTTGCCCACGCCGCAACAGACGTTGATGTCGTTCGGGCGCGCCGCCCTGAACAGGTCGATGCAGGCCTCGTTCGCGTCGATGTTGATGCCGCGCCAGCCGAGGATATGCAGCAGCTTCGTGTTCGAGAACAGGGTCGGGTGGAATGCGCCGACATCGACGTAGAAGCCGCCATGCAGCTTCTTCACGCTGTACTGGAGAAGGTGGAGTATCGAAGCATCCTCGCCGAACTGCGAATACGAAATCTTCATGCTGCTGTCGCGCAGCAGCTCCAGAAAGCTGGAGGCGGGAAGCGATTCGAGCAAGGTGATCGGCAGTGTCATGTGGAGGACTTCAGGTTGGCTTCGATGCCGCAATATACCATGCCGCGTTGCCGGCGCGGCGCGTAAACGGCGGCGTTGCGGCCCGGTCTTCACATTCGTTGTCGGGACGCCCATATCTTGCATGCGCCCGTGCTTCCCGATCGAGCGAGGAGGCCAGCATGCGTACCCCGCTTCTCGTCGCGTTTCACGGAATCGACCATTCCGAATCGGTCGAGCAATGCGTGCGCGCGCAGGTCGCGCGGCTCGACAAAATGGGCGGACGGATCACCGCCTGCCGCGTCGCCATCGAGGCCCATCACGCCGAGGCGGCGAGCCGTCGGCGCAACCTGAAGATCCGCATCGGCGTGCGTGTGCCCGGCACCGAGCTGCTGGTGACCCACGATCCGAGGAACGGCGTGCGCGCCGACCATCTGCGCGCCGGAATCGTGCGCGCTTTCTCCCGCATGGAGCGGCTGCTCAAGGAACATCGCGCCCGGCTGCACGGCTGAGGCCGCGCGGCGGCGAAATCCGGGCCGAGGCCCTTGCAAACGGGCGCGCGCGGCCCGATTCTCGAATCATGCGAACGCCGCCCGCCCGGATCGTTGCCGTGCTCGGGCCGACCAATACCGGCAAGACCCATCTCGCCATCGAGCGGATGCTGGGCCATGCGAGCGGCGTGATCGGCTTTCCGCTCCGCCTGCTCGCGCGCGAGAACTACGACCGCATCGCCAAGCTGAAGGGCGCCGCCACCGTGGCGCTGCTCACCGGCGAGGAGCGCATCCTGCCGCCGCGGCCGCGCTGGTTCGTCTGCACGGTGGAGAGCATGCCGCCGGCTTTGGCGGTGGATTTCCTCGCCGTCGACGAAATCCAGCTCTGCGCCGACGCCGACCGCGGCCACGTCTTCACCGACCGGCTGCTGCGCGCGCGCGGCCTGGCCGAGACCATGTTCCTCGGCGCCGAGACGATCCGGCCGCTGCTGCGCCGCCTGGTGCCCGAGGCCGAGCATGTCTCGCGGCCGCGCTTCTCGCGGCTCTCTTATTCGGGCGCCCGCAAGCTGCACCGGCTGCCGGCGCGCTCGGCCGTGGTCGCCTTCTCGGCGGCCGAGGTCTATGCGCTCGCCGAGCGGCTGCGGCGGCAGACCGGCGGCACGGCGGTGGTGCTGGGCGCGCTTTCGCCGCGCACGCGCAATGCCCAGGTCGCGCTCTATCAGGCGGGCGAGGTCGATTACCTGGTCGCCACCGACGCGATCGGCATGGGGCTGAACATGGACATCGACCATGTCGCGTTCGCCAGCCTGCGCAAGTTCGACGGTCGCGGCCCGCGCGACCTCGACGCCGCCGAGCTGGCGCAGATCGCCGGCCGCGCCGGGCGGCACATGAACGACGGGAGCTTCGGCACCACCGACGAGGTCGGCGAGCTGGCGGCCGAGACGGCGCGCGCCGTCGAGGATCATGCCTTCCCGCCGCTGCGCCGCCTGCAATGGCGCAGCGCCGATCTCGATTTCGCCTCGATCGCCGCGCTGCGGCATTCGCTCGCGCTGCCGCCTACGCTTCCCGGCCTGGTGCGCGCGCGCGACGCCGACGACGAGCTCGCGCTCAAGGCGATCGCCGAGGACGCCGAGCTCGCCGCGCGGGCCAAGGCGCCGGCGCGCGTGCGGCTGCTGTGGGAGGTCTGCCAGATTCCGGACTTCCGCAAGAGCCTGGCCGAGCAGCACACCCGCCTGCTCGGCGCGATCTTCCGCCATCTCACCGGCCCAGCCGAGCGCATCCCCGCCGACTGGCTGGGCGCGCAGATCGAGCGCATCGACCGCACCGACGGCGACATCGACACGCTCATCACCCGCATCGCCAATATCCGCACCTGGACCTATGTCAGCCACCGCGCCGACTGGGTGGACGATTCCGCGCATTGGCAGGAGCGCAGCCGCGCCATCGAGGACCGGCTGTCGGACGCGCTGCACGAGCGGCTGACCGAGCGCTTCGTCGACCGGCGCACCGCGATCCTGCTCCAGCGCGTGCGCAGCGGGGCCGAGATGTATCCCAGCGTGGGCGAGGACGGGCGCGTGCGCGTGGACGGGCAGGAGGTGGGCCGGCTCGACGGATTCCGCTTCGTGCCCGACTGGAGCGTGGGCGGTTTGGCGGCGCGCGCGACCTCGGCGATCGAGCGCGGCCTGGCCGGCGAGGTGGCGAAGCGGCTGGAAGCGCTGCTCGCCTGCGCGGATGCCGAGCTCGCGCTCGACGGCGAGGGCGCGGTCCGTTGGCGGGGGGCGACCGTCGCGCGTCTGGCGCGCGGGGCGGACGCGCTGCATCCGCTCGCCGAGCCCGTCGCGTCCGATCTGCTCGCGCCGGCGGCGCGCGAGATGGTGCGGGAACGCGCGGCGCGATTCCTCGATCGGCATATCGGATCTACGCTCGCGCCGCTGCTCGCGCTGGAACGCGCCCGGATGCGGGGCGCGGCGCGCGGCCTCGCATTCCGCCTGTGCGAATCCTTGGGCGCGGTGCCGATGGCGGCAGCCCGGCCGCAGGTGACCGCGCTCGACCCGGCCGAACGCCGCGCGCTTGGCGGGCTGGGCGTGCGCATCGGCACCGAGACCCTGTTCCTGCCCGCTTTGCTCAAGCCTGCGCGGGCACGCCTGCTTGCGCTGCTGTGGACGATCCATCGCGGCCTGCCCCCGCGCAAGCCGCCAACCGGCGCTGCCGTGGTCGCGGCCGAGGCGGAATTGGCCGAGGAGTTCTACATG
The DNA here is from genome assembly GCA_030040955.1 of Rhodospirillales bacterium. Classification (GTDB taxonomy): domain Bacteria; phylum Pseudomonadota; class Alphaproteobacteria; order Rhodospirillales; family Magnetospirillaceae; genus JASHSH01. The sequence continues at coordinate 32 of JASHSH010000411.1, read as the reverse complement.
GCCGCGGGCTATCGCCGGATGGGGACGCGCGC
>JASHSH010000043.1 GCA_030040955.1 Rhodospirillales bacterium | reverse complement strand
GCAATCTTCTTCTTCAGCCGGTCGAGGTCGGGATCAACGATCGACTGGCGGTATTGCTGGAGCTCGGGCCGAATCGGGACTCCGGCAAGGCGGCACCGCTCCCGGATGATCTCGCGTCCGCGGCGATGCTTGTCATGAATCCGACGCGTGACCTCGTCGCGCCATCGCCGAAAAAGAGCCGCCTTCCGAACCCACACCGCGTTCTTGAGCCGGCGAGGATCGGCGATCTCGGCCGCGTAGCGCTTGCGGACCGAATCCAGAATGCCAGTTGATGTCGACGGTCGGGTTGGCGCGACGGGTTCCGCCGAGGTCGGGGTCATGCCGTTCACTAGCAGCCCCCGCACCATCGGGGTCATCGAGGACCGGATCGGCTGGGCGACATGGCGGCGTTCGGCTTGCGGAATGCCGGTCGCGCAGGCGTTGTGGGTCGCGCGCGCATATTGCCTGGCCATGTCACGCCAGTCGGTCGCGGTCTCCCTGGCCACGTGGATTTCCATCGCTTCCCTGTGACGCGAGATATTGACGTAGGCCGCGCCGGGCGACGATTGCAGGTCCCGCGAGTGCAGCAGATAGGTCTTGCGTATCGTGGCGCCCTGGCCGCGGTAGGTCGTCCCCGCGTAGGCCAGCGCGATATTCGCCACTTCATGCGGGGCATCGCCCAGCACGAGCTGGACAGGAGTCTGGATGGAATCGAACCGGACCTGGACCGAGCGCGGGCCGAACTGGTCGACGACCGTGCCGCACGCTCCGTTGGCCAGTCGCCCTCTCCCGCCGGCGAAGTATGCATTGGTTGGCCTGGTCAGAACGATCCGGCTTCCGATTCCGAGCTCGATTCGCGAACCGGGCCCCAGTCGGTATTCGCGGCTGTTCTTGACCTCGCCGCGCTCGATGAGAAAGTCATGGAACTCCTTGTTCACCCACTCGACGTCCGAGTTCCGATACGCAAAGGCGAAGCGTTCGGCGGTGGGATCGCGCACATGGTCCGCCTTCATCGACTCGACCAGCGCCTTGCGCGCGTCGAACTCGGTCGGCTGCCATCTGATGTAGCCTTGCTCGTGGCATAGGAGCATCGCCTTCTCGAACTCGCCCTCGGCGAAGTGCGCGACGATGCGGCGGTCGATCGTCCGATGCTGGCGCGTGATGCTCGTCAGTTCCCCGGCGGGGAAGCGTCTGGCAAGCTCCGCGAACATCCCGGCCCGCTCGATCGCGTCCAATTGCCTCGGGTCGCCCACCATGCGCAGCACGCAGCCGCGGGCTTTCGCGAGCTCGAGCAGCTCGAGCATCCTTTCGTTCCCGATCATCCCCGCTTCGTCGACCACCAGCACGGTGTTCCTGCCCCACGCGAGCTTTCCATTCCTCGCCTCGACCATCGCCTTCGCGAGCGTCATCGCGCGGAACCCCTCGGTCGCCATGGCGTCGACGACCTTCGTGGTGGGCGCGAGGCCGACGACCGAGTATCCCGCCGTTTCGAATGCGATTCGTAGCGCTCCCATGACGAAGCTTTTGCCGGTGCCCGCCCTTCCGAGGGTGACGGCGAATCCGCCGCCCCCGCACGCGCGCCGGAAGGCGTCATCCTGATCGTCTCGTAACACCTCGAGGGTCCCCTTCTCATCGTCCGTCAACGCCCTGCCAAGTTCCTTTTCGCGCGCGCGGACGACAATGGCGCGGCGGCCGTCCAGGGCACGATCGATCGAGCCGGGCGGCAGCGCGATCCGACTCGCCGCGGCCACCGCATCGGCGGCCTCGCGGATCGCCCTCTCCTCCTCCAACACCGCGACCGATGTCATGCGGGCATTTCCGCGTGGGTCGGGAACGAGATGCACGCAGTCCGTCGAGGTCATGACGGAGTCCTTCACCGCCATGCAACGGGCGGGCTCGACATAGGCGGATAGGTAAGAGTCCAGATCGTGCTCGGTGAACGCGGTATTCGTCGAGGTCAAATGCAGCAGGAGGGATCGTGCTTCGTGATCGCGCGTAGTTGGGTTCGGCTCGAATGGTCCAAGGCGCGGCTCGAGTGACGGCAATCCATGGCGGGTTTCGCCGAAGTCCATGGTAGACATCTTCGCAAAAGCGCCGCTAGCCAGGTCGCGAATCACCAGTCCGCCGTCGACCCGCAGCAGGGCAAGACCGAGAACGCCGAGCTGCTTGTGGAGTTCGGTCCAGGTCTTGGCGCCTTTCACGAGACGGGGAACCGTGCCCCGCTGCAAATAGGTTTCGAAGGAATCCTTGCCGGAATAGCGCTCGAGCAGTTTCGCGCCTTGGCTCAGCTTGCGCAGCAGCACTCGGTCCTGGGCCTCGATCACGAATGCGCGTGGACCGACGTACTCCACCACATAGGGCCCTCGGTCGTGCGACCACTCCTGCGCCCGTTCGATCTCGCGGCAGGTGCGGTCGAGGGTGAAGAAGTCGCCGCGCAGGTTGGCGGCCCGGTATGTCAACGGATGAACTCTGTTCACGCAGACATGGACGTGCCGGTTCGGCGTGTCGGCGTGCGCCGCGGCGATCCACTCGTGGTCGAAGAGCCCCAACGCGGTCAGTTGCGCCCGCACGGCCTGTTCGACCTGGGCGTTCGTGGGTCGCTCTCCGATGGGCCAGGATAGGACGAAATGATAGATGGGCTGCTTGCAGGCGGGATTGCGTCGCGCCGTCGCTTTCATCCGCTTGGCGGCGAGATCCAGCGACCGGACTGTCTTCAGGGCGTCGCTGTAAAAGACATGGGAGGCCTTGCGGGAATCCATGATGTAAGCCTGGAGTGCGTCGAACCGGCCCGCGCCGTCGCCCGGCTTCCGGCGCAGGACCTTGGCGATAATTCCGATGGCGGCGACGGGAGGGATGCGGTCTCCCGTACGGCTGTCGCC
>JASHSH010000042.1 GCA_030040955.1 Rhodospirillales bacterium | reverse complement strand
CTGCCCGACGCGCCGCTGGTGCGCCGCGGGCCTTACCGCTTCCTGCGCCATCCCAATTACCTGGTGGTGGCGATCGAGATCCCCACATTGCCGCTCGCCTTGGGCGCCTGGCCGATCGCGCTGGCCTTCGGGCTCGCCAATCTGGCCCTGCTCGGCTGGCGCATCCGCATCGAGGACCGCACCCTGGCGCCGCGCCGCGAAGCCGCGTCATGACCGCGAAATGACGGGATTCCCGCCCTCGCCTCGCCTGTATCTTTCGCCTATAGTCCGGCCATGAGCGACAGCACGACACCGCCGTCCGGCAAGGGCGCCCGCCGCCGTCCCGTGGTGCTGTGCGTGCTCGACGGCTGGGGCTGGCGCACCGACCGTACCGACAATGCGATCCTGCTCGCGCGCACGCCGAACTGGAATGCCCTCCTCGCCCGCTGGCCGCATGCGTTGCTCAAGACTTCCGGCCTGGCGGTCGGCCTGCCCGAGGGGCAGATGGGCAATTCCGAGGTCGGCCATATGAATCTCGGTGCCGGGCGCGTGGTGATGCAGGACCTGCCGCGCATCGACAAGGCGGTCGCCGACGGCAGCCTGCATGCGAACCCCGCGCTGCTGCGCTTCATCGCGGCGCTCAAGAAGACCAAGGGTACGGCGCATATGCTCGGCCTGCTCTCGCCCGGCGGCGTGCATTCGCACCAGGACCATATGGCCGCGCTCGCCCGCATCCTGGCCGGAGCCGGCGTGTCGGTGCGCGTGCACGCGTTCCTCGACGGGCGCGACACCCCGCCCTCCTCGGCGCAGGGTTTCCTCGCCAAGTTCCTCGACGATGTGAAGGGGATCGAGGTGCGCATCGGCACCATCGGCGGGCGCTATTACGGAATGGACCGCGACAAGCGCTGGGACCGGGTCGAGCGCGCCTGGGTCGCGATGGTGGACGCGCAGGGTCCGCGCGCGGCGAGCGCGCCCGAGGCGGTGGCGGCGAGCTACGCCGCCGGCAAGACCGACGAGTTCATGATCCCGGCGGTGATCGGCGACTATGCCGGCATGAAGGACGGCGACGGGCTGCTGATGGCGAATTTCCGCGCCGACCGCGCGCGCCAGATCCTGACCGCGCTGGTCGATCCCGCCTTCGCGGGCTTCGCGCGGCCGCGCCTGCCCGCCTTCGCCGCCCGCCTCGGCATGTGCGAATATTCCGGGGCGCTGAATGCGTTCCTCGAGACGATGTTCCCGCCGCAGAACCTCTCGCACATGCTGGGCGCGATGGTGAGCGAGGCGGCCATGGCGCAGCTGCGCATCGCCGAGACCGAGAAATACGCGCACGTCACCTTCTTCTTCAACGGCGGGCGCGAGGAGCCGTTCCCCGGCGAGGACCGCATCCTGGTGCCGAGCCCGAAGGTCGCCACCTACGATCTCCAGCCCGAAATGTCGGCGCCCGAGGTGGCCGCCAAGCTGGCCGACGCGATCGGCACGGGCCGCTATGACTTCGTCCTGGTCAATTTCGCCAATGGCGACATGGTCGGCCATACCGGCATGCTCGATCCGGCGATCCACGCGGTGGAGACGATCGATGCCTGCCTGGGCCGCGTATGGACGGCGGTAGAGGCGCAAGGCGGGGCCTTCGTCATCACCGCCGATCACGGCAATGTCGAGCTGATGAAGGACCCGGTGACGCATCAGCCGCACACCGCGCACACCACCGGCCCGGTGCCGATCGTCGCCGCCGGCGCGCCGGCCGGGCTCGCGCTCGCCGACGGCAGCCTGTGCGACGTGGCACCCACCCTGCTCACCTTGCTCGGCCTGCCCCAGCCCGCCGAGATGACCGGGCGCTCGCTGTTCGTGCCCGCCGCCGATGCGGCCCGGCCGCCGCTGCGCGCCCGCGCCTAGGGCGGTCCTCGCCCTTCTGATCCTCGCCGCCGGTCTGGGCGGGTCGGCCCCGCTCCGCGCCGACGAGGCCGGCACGCAGCCGGCTTCCCCGGCGCCCCAGGGCTCGGCGCAACGCCTCCAGCAGGTGGAAAGCGCGCTCAAGCAGGGTCAGGCGGAGAACGAAGAGATCGCGGCCCGCGCCGATGCCGCCGCCAAGGATGCCGAAACCGTGCGTCAGGACATGGTCGGCGCCGCCGGCGCGGTGCAGGATCACGAGGCGGCGCTGGCCGATTTGCAGACCCAGCTCGGCGAGCTCGACCAGCTTGCCGCCGACAAGCGCCGCGACCTGGATCTCAAGCGCCAGCAGGCGAACGGGGCGCTGACCGCGCTGCTCCGCCTCGCGGTCCGCCCGACGGAGGCGCTGATCGGCCAGCCCACCTCGCCGACGGAGACGGTGCGCAGCGCGATCCTGCTGCGCGACGTGCTGCCGCGGCTCGAGGCCCAGGCGGCCGAAATCAAAGCCGATATCGACGCGCTGGCGCGCCTGCGCGCGCAGGCCGAGGCGCAGAAGCGCAAGTTCGCCGCCGAGACCGCCAGCCTCGATGCCGACCGAAAGCGCCTGGCCGCGCTCTACGACCGCAAGGCGCAGCTCAAGCAGCAGACCGATGTCGAGCGCCTGGGCGCCGAGCAGAAGGTGGCGGCGCTGGCCGCCGAGGCGCAGGATCTGCGCGATCTCGTCGCCCGGCTCGACGAGCAGCGCGCGCGCGAACGCGCCACCGCGGCCGCGTCGAGCCCGCCCAAGCGTCCGGCGGAGTCAGGCGAGGGCAAGCCCTTTTCCGAGGCCCAGGGCCAGATGCCGCTGCCGGCGCGCGGGCGGATCAGCATTCATTTCGGCCAGCCGACCGAGTCCGGCATGACCGCCAAGGGCATCACCATCGAGACCCAGCCGGGCGCGCAGGTGGTGGCGCCGTATGACGGTCGCGTGGCGTTCGCCGGGCCGTTCCGCGGCTATGGGCTTCTCTTGATCATCGAGCACGGCGAAGGATATCATACGCTCCTTGCCGGAATGGCCCGGATCGACAGCGGGGTCGGCCAGTCCTTGGTGGCTGGCGAGCCGGTCGGCGTGATGGACCAGGCCGAGGACAAGCCGCTTCTCTATGTCGAGCTGCGCCGCAACGGCCAGCCGATCAACCCGCTGCCATGGCTCACGGCACGCAAAACGAAGGTCAGTGGATGATTCGCAAGTTCGTCATCGCCGCCGCCGCGTCGGCGTGCCTGGTCGTCTACGCGCTGTCCGCCGGTGCCGCCAACGACACCAAGGACGCCTCCAACAGCCCCGACACCTACCGGCTGCTCAACCTGTTCGGCGACGTGTTCGAACGGGTGCGCAGCGAGTATGTCGAGCCGGTCAGCGACGAGGAGCTGATCGAGGCGGCGATCAACGGCATGCTGACCTCGCTCGATCCGCATTCGAGCTATCTCAACGCCAAGAACTTCCGCGACATGCAGGCGCAGACCAAGGGCGAGTTCGGCGGGCTCGGCATCGAGGTGACGATGGAGGGCGGCTGGATCAAGGTGGTGTCGCCGATCGACGACACGCCCGCCGCCCATGCCGGGCTGAAGCCCAACGACTTCATCACCCATCTCGACGGCGAGTCGGTGCAGGGCATGTCGCTGTCCGACGCGGTCGACAAAATGCGCGGTCCGGTCAACACCACGATCAAGCTGACCGTGCGCCGCGAGGGCCAGGCGCCGTTCGACGTCTCGCTCACCCGCGCCGTCATCAAGATCGAGACGGTGAAGTCGAAGCTGGTCGACAATGTCGGCTATATCCGGCTCACCCAGTTCGCCGAATCGACCGATTCGGGCATGCGCACGGCGATCGAGGACATGAAGAAGCAGGACGGCAGCAAGCTCGAAGGCTTCAT
>JASHSH010000410.1 GCA_030040955.1 Rhodospirillales bacterium | reverse complement strand
CTCGGCGTCGGGACCGCGGTGGCGCAGCGCCGCGATCATGTCGGCAATGCCGGCCTCGAGTTCCGCCCGCCCGCACCGCGCGCCCGTCTCCACCAGCCCTGCGATTCCGCACATTTCCGGCCGATCCCGCCGCCGTTCCGGGGCCGACCTTACCGGGTTACGCAGCCGCTTTCCAGCCGTGCGACCGCGCTTCCCGTCCCGCGTGACCGGACGCGGCCTCAGGGGATAGACTGCGCGGACAAGCGGCGGACGAAGGAGCGGCTGCATGGCGGTGCTCGAGGTCGAGCAGATCCCGGTGCTCAAGGACAATTACGTCTATCTCGCCCACGAATCCGAGGCGAACGTGACCGCGGCCATCGACCCGGCGGTGCACGAGCCGGTGCTCGAACGCCTGGCACGGAAGGGATGGAAGCTCACCCACATCCTCAACACCCACCATCACGGCGACCATGTCGGCGGAAATCTCGCCCTGAAGGCGGCCACCGGCTGCACAATCGTCGGCAATGGCGCCGACGCCGCGCGCATCCCCGGCATCGATGTGCGCGTGCGGGACGGCGACACCTATATGTTCGGCAAGGCGGCGGCCAAGGTGATGGATGTCTCCGGCCACACGGTCGGCCATATCGCCTACTGGTTCGCCGAAAGCCGCACGCTGTTCGTCGGCGACACCATCTTCGCGCTTGGTTGCGGGCGCATGTTCGAGGGCACGGCCGAGCAAATGTGGGGCTCGCTCGCCAAGCTGCGCGCGCTGCCCGACGACACGCTGATCTACTGCGCCCACGAATACACGCAGAACAACGCCCGCTTCGCGCTCACCATCGAGCGCGACAACGAGCTGCTGCGCGCCCGCTCGTCCGAGATCGACATCGCCCGCGCCCACAATCGACCCACCGTGCCCTCGAAGATGGGGATCGAGCGGGCGACGAACCCGTTCCTGCGCGCCGATGTCCCTGGGGTGGCGCGCGCGGTCGATCTGGTCGGCGCGCCGCCGGCCAAGGTGTTCGCCGAGGTGCGTCGGCGCAAGGACGTGTTCTAGGCCGTGCATGGCCTCCGCCCCGCTCACCGCCGCGCGGGTGATCGAACTGCTCGGCCTGGCGCCGCACCCCGAAGGAGGGCATTACGGCCAGGTCTGGATGGATGAGCGGCCCGACGGCGGCCGCGGCGCGGGTTCGTCGATCTATTACCTGCTGGCGGCCGGCGAGCGCTCGGCCTGGCACCGGTTCGACGCGGTCGAGCTCTGGCATTGGTACGCGGGCGCGCCGCTGCTGCTCACCGTGGCCGCGCCCAATACGAAGCGCGTCGAGCATCGGCTGGGCAACGATCTCGCCGCCGGCGAGCGGCCGCAGGCGTTGGTCCCTGCCCGTGCCTGGATGACGGCGGAGTCGCTCGGCGAGTGGACGCTGATCGGCAATACCGTCGCGCCCGCCTTCCAGTTCGCGGGCTGGGAGCTGGCGCCCGAGGGCTGGCAGCCGCCGCCCTGACTCAGACGCTCCGACGCATCGAATCGCCCGCGCCGATGGCGGCGCCGCCCACGATCAGCAGTAGCGCGGCGCCGAACGCGGGGGTGAACTGGCCGCGCCCGGCGGCGATCAGTAGCGCGTTGGAGAGCAGCGGCACCAGATAGGCGAGCAGGCCCAGCGCCCGGATGTCGCCCCGCTTGCAGCCGTAGTCCCAGGCGAAGAAGGCGAGGCCGACCGGGCCCAGTCCGAGCCCGGCCAGCACGGCCCACTGCCACCCCTGCGGCCAGACGCTGGTCTCGAAAACGAAATGGCAGGCGAGCGCGAGCAGGGCGGTGGCTGCGCAAAATCCGCCGACCGCATCGCTGGGCACGTCACGGTGGCGGCGGTTGAGCACGGAATAGCCGGCCCAGATCGCGGCGCAGGCGAGCGCGAGCGCGTCGCCCCACGCATGGTGGATGTCGATTTCGACGCGTTCTCCGCCCGCGATCAGCACTACCGCTCCGGCCAGACCGGCGAAGGCGCCGACGACATGCCGCGTCCGCAGCCCGCCCCCCGGCAGCAGCGCGCTGAACAGCACGATCAGCAGCGGCCAGAGATAGTTGAGCAAATTCGCTTCCAGCGGCGGCGCCAGGCGCAGCGCGACGAAATAGCAGAAATGGTAGCCGAACAGTCCGCCCACCCCGAGCGCCCAGGCGCCGAGCGGCTGGCGCAGCTTCGGGCCGATGGCTTCGCCGCGCGCGATCCAGCGGGCGAAGGAAGCGATGGCGGCGAGCGCGAAGGCCATCGCCACCAGCTGGAAGGGGGGAAGCGAACTGGCGAGCGAAGTGAGCAGCGCGAGCGTCGCCCACAGCAGCAGCGCGATCGACCCGATCAGCGTGGCGCGCGGCGAGGCCGCGTCGGCGGCGTCGGAATTCATGGCGCGCGGGTCCCGGCGGTTCGCCCCGCGGGCCTCAGTACATGTGCTGGCCGCCGTTGATCGAAATGGTGGAGCCGGTGATGAAGTCGGCGTCGTCGGCTACCAGGAACAGCACGCCGCGCGCGATGTCCTCGGCATGGCCCAGCCGCCCGGCCGGAATCTTGGCGATGATCTTCTCCAGCACGTTGGGGGGCACCGAGCGCACCATGTCGGTGTCGACATAGCCGGGCGCGATGGCGTTCACCGTGATGCCCTTGGCGGCGCCCTCCTGGGCCAGCGCCTTGGTGAAGCCGTGGATGCCCGACTTGGCCGCCGCGTAGTTCACCTGCCCGTACTGGCCGGCCTGGCCGTTGATCGAGCCGATATTGACGATGCGGCCGAAGCCGCGTCCGCGCATCGAATCGATCACGCAGCGGCAGAGATTGAAACAGGCAGTGAGGTTGGTGCCGATGACCTCCTGCCACTGCTCGTAACTCATCTTGTGCAAGGTCGCGTCGCGGGTGATGCCGGCATTGTTGACCAGGATCTCGACCGGCCCGTGATCGGCGACGATCTTCCTGACCGCGATCTCGCAGGCCGCGAAGTCGGACACGTCGAAGCGCGATATCGGGATGCCCGTTTCCTGTGTGAATCGTTCGGCCGCTTCCACGTTGCTGGAATAGTTGGCGATCACCCGGTAGCCCGCGCCCTTCAGCGCGAGCGATATCGCCTTGCCGATGCCCCTGGTGCCCCCGGTGACGAGCGCGAGCCGCGACATATCCTCCCCCTCCCCATATCACCCGCCGGTCCTCGTGACGCGGGACCGCGTGGTCCGATCCGCTAGCGCGCCACCGTCAGCGCGATTCCCATGCCGCCGCCGATGCACAGCGTCGCCAGCCCCTTCTTGGCGTCGCGCTTGATCATTTCGTGCAGCAGGGTGGTCAGGATGCGTGCGCCCGAGGCGCCGATCGGATGTCCCAGCGCGATCGCACCCCCGTTCACGTTCACCTTCGCCGTGTCCCAGCCCAACGTGCGGTTGACCGCGATGGCCTGCGCGGCGAAGGCCTCGTTGGCCTCGACCAGGTCGAGGTCGGATGTCTTCCAGCCCGCCTTCTTCAGCGCCGCCTGCGAGGCCGGGATCGGCCCGGTACCCATCACCGCGGGATCGACCCCCGCCTGTGCCCAGGAGACCACGGTGGCGAGCGGCTTCAACCCGCGCCGGGCCGCCTCGGCATCGCTCATCAGCACCAGCACGGCCGCGCCGTCGTTGATCGACGAGGCGTTGCCGGCGGTCACCGTGCCCTCCTTCTGGAAGGCGGGCTTGAGCTTGGCGAGCACGTCCTTGGTGGTGCCGTAGCGCGGATTCTCGTCGGTGTCGAAATTCTTCTCTTCCTTTTTCACCACGATCTTCACCGGCACGATCTCGTCCTTGAAGCGGCCGCCCTTGATCGCGGCCTCGGCCTTCTGCTGGGAGGCGGCAGCGAACTCGTCCTGGTCGTCGCGGGTGATCTGCCACTGCCGGGCGACATTCTCGGCGGTCACGCCCATGTGAT
>JASHSH010000409.1 GCA_030040955.1 Rhodospirillales bacterium | reverse complement strand
ATGGCGGCGCTGCCCGGCCGCGAGGACGAGTTCCGCAAGACCGTCGATCAGGCGATCGCCTACGCCCGCGCGCTCCGCTGTCCGCGCATTCACAGCATGGCGGGAATCGTTCCCGCGGGAGTCGAGGTGGCGCGCTGCGAGGCGGTCTATGTCAAGAACCTCGATTTCGCCGCGCGGCAAGCCGCCTCCGCCGGGCTCATCTTGGTGATCGAGCCGCTCAACCCGGTCGATGCGCCGAACTATTTCCTCAACAATGTGCCGCAGGCGCGTCGGATCATCGATTCGGTGCGGGCCAAGAACCTGCTGATCCAGTACGACATGTACCATCAGCAGATGAGCGGCGGTTCGATCGTCTCCACGCTGCGGGCGAACTTCCCGCTGGTCGGCCATGTGCAGATCGCCGGCGTGCCGGGTCGGAACGAGCCGGACGCGACCCAGGAGGTCAACTACGACTATGTGTTCCGCGCGCTCGATGAGGTGGGCTACACCGGCTGGGTGGGCTGCGAGTATCGTCCGCGCGCCGGCACCTCTGCCGGGCTCGGCTGGGCGAAAGCCTACGGCATCGGCTAGGTGCAGCCTTGGATTTTGCGGCGTTCCGCAAATCGGTGACGGCAAAAGCTCCACCCGCCGGCGTGCCGGCGGCGATCGCGGCGCTGTGGTGGGACGCCAAGGGCGATTGGGATCAAGCGCACAAGCTCGCCGATTCGGATCACGACCACGACGGCTCCTGGGTGCACGCCTATCTGCACCGCAAGGAGGGCGACCGCGGCAACGCCTCCTACTGGTATCGCCGTGCCGGCAAGCCGGTTGCGACCGGCACGCTCGAGGCGGAATGGACCGCCATCGCCAAGGCGCTGCTCGCCCGCGGATAGTGGAGCGGCGCGCGGTGCCATGCTAGAGAGGGCGCGCATTCGGAGCAGCGAGCGGAAGCATGCGCAGCCTGTGGGACGATAAGGAGGCCGCCGGCTTCAAGGGCGACATCGCGCAGCGCGTCTACACTTCGCGCCTGCTTGGCCGCGAACCCGCGCTGGTCCTGCATGGCGGCGGCAATACCTCGGTCAAGATCGAGCGCGCCAACCTGTTCGGCGAGCCCGAGCGGCTGCTGATGGTCAAAGGCAGCGGCTGGGACCTCGCCACCATCGAGGCGCCCGGTTTCGCGCCGGTGCGCATGGACCATCTGCTCAAGCTCGCCGCGCTGCCGCGACTCTCCGATCCGCAGATGGCGGCCGAGCTGCGCGTCGCCACCGTCGATCCGGCCGCGCCCGCGCCCTCCGTCGAATCGATCCTGCACGCGATCCTGCCGTTCAAATTCGTCGACCACACGCATGCCGATGCGCTGCTTTCCCTTACCAACACGCCGCACGGCGTCGAGCATGTGCGCGAGGCGTTCGGCGAACGCGTGGTGATCATCCCCTATGTCATGCCGGGCTTCGATCTGGCACGCGTCTGCGCCGAGCGTTTTCCCCGCGAACGCACCGGCAAGACGGTCGGCATGGTGCTGATGTGCCACGGGCTGTTCACCTGGGGCGAGAATGCGCGCACCGCCTACGAGCGCATGATCGCATTGGTCGGCCGGGCCGAGCGGTATCTGCGCGCGCGCGAGGCCTGGACCTATCCGGTGTCGCGGAAATGGCGCGCGCCGAAGACGTTGCGACTCGATCTCGCCAATCTGCGCCGCGAGATTTCAGGCGCGGCCGGCGGGCCGATGATCGTCGCGACCAACTCCGATCCCATCTTCATCGACTTCGCGCGGCGCAAGGACATCGCGGCGCTGTCGCAGCAAGGACCGGCGACGCCGGATCATATTCTGCGCACCAAGCAGCGGCCCATGCTGGGGCGCGACGTAGCCAAGTTCGTGGCCGAATATCGGCGCTATTTCGAGACCTACGCGCCGGCCGCCAAGCAGAAGCTCACCATGCTCGACGCCGCGCCGCGTATCGCGCTCGATCCGGAATTTGGCCTCGCCACCGTGGGCAAGACCGCGGCCGAGGCGGCGATCGCCGCCGACATCTACCGCCACACGGTCGACGTGCTGAGCCGGGCCGCCGCGCTCGATCAATGGCGAGCTTTGCCGACCAAGGATCTGTTCGAAGTGGAATATTGGGATCTCGAGCAGGCCAAGCTGCGTCGCCAGGGCGCGCCGCCGCGCTTCGCTGGCGAGGTGGCGCTGATCACCGGCGGGGCCTCCGGAATCGGCGCGGCCTGCGTGGAGACGTTCCTGAAGCAGGGCGCGGCGGTCGTCGCCCTCGATCTCAGCGCGAAGGTGAAGGAGCTATCCCCACACCCGGCCTATTTGGGCCTGGTCTGCGACGTGACCGACGCGCAGGCGCTGCGCGACGCGTTGGAGGCAGCCGTGCGCCGCTTCGGCGGACTCGACATGCTGGTGCTGAACGCGGGCGTCTTCCCGAGCAGCCGTACCATCGGCGCGATGGATTCGGAGGAGTGGGAGCGCACGATGCGCGTCAATCTCGACGCCAATCTGCTTCTGCTGCGCGAGGCCCATCCGCTGCTGCAGCTGGCGCCGGCCGGCGCGCGCGTCGTGGTCATCGCCTCCAAGAACGTGCCGGCGCCGGGACCGGGAGCATCGGCCTATTCGGCCTCGAAGGCGGCGCTGACCCAGCTCGCCCGAGTGGCGGCGCTGGAATGGGGCGGCGAAGGCATCCGCGTGAACATTCTCCACCCCAACGCGGTGTTCGACACCGCGCTATGGACCGACGAGGTGCTGGCCAAGCGCGCGAAGAACTACGGCCTCTCCGTCGACGAATACAAGCGCAACAACGTCCTCCGCACCGAAGTGCGCAGCCGTGACGTCGCCGCGCTGACGGCCGAGATGTGCGGTCCGTCCTTCGCCAAGACCACCGGCGCGCAGGTGCCGATCGACGGCGGCAACGAGCGCGTGATTTGAAGGCGGTGCGGCTCTGGCGTCGCTGGCGGATGGGGTGAGATTCGAACTCACGGAACCCTCGCGGGTTCTCCGGTTTTCAAGACCGGTGCCTTAAACCGCTCGGCCACCCATCCGTGGCGGAAGATGTAGCCGATTCCCGTCGCGCCCGCATTCCCCGACCGGGGCACAAGACCGGCCGATCGGCTACACTGGCCAAATGTGCGGAAGATTTACCCGCGAATATACCTGGCAGGAGGTGCACGAGTTCCTCAACTTGCTGCCCAGCGTCCCCGCCTCGAACGCGCCGGCTTCCTATAACGTCGCGCCCACGCAAACCTCGCTGATCGCCTGGCACGATCCGGCCCAGGGCGGGCGGCCGCCCCGGCGCGGTGGGGACTCATTCCCGGCTGGGCGAAGGATGCCGCCATCGGTGCCAAGGCATTCAACGCGCGCGCCGAGACCGTGGCCGAGAAGCCGATGTTCCGTTCCGCCTTCGCCAAGCGCCGCTGCATCGTCCCGATCAGCGCCTTCTATGAATGGCGCAAGCCCGACGAGCAGCCCTTCGCGATCGCCCTGGCGAACGGCGCGATCATGCCTCTCGCCGGCCTTTGGGAGCATTGGCGCTCGCCGGGAGGAGAGACCGTCGCCAGCTTCACCATCATCACCACAGAAGCCAACGCCGCGATGCGCGCCTTGCACGACCGCATGCCGGTGATCCTCGATCCGCCGGACTGGCCCGCCTGGTTGGGCGAGACGTCGAGTTCGGCCGTCGCCCTGGGCACGATTCTTCGCCCCTATGCGGGCGAGCTCCGCATCTGGCCGGTCGGTAAGACGGTGGGCAATGTGCGGAACGACTCGGCGGCCTTGGTCGCGCCCGTCGGCTAGCATAGGGGATGTGGCACGCGCGTTGCGCTCGGCAGAATTCGCTTCCCAACCCCATGCCGAAGAATTGTATACTCGGGCGCCGAGGCCGGCCGCGGGCATTGCGCGCCGGTCCGCGTTGGCGGATGAGGCCGGGGGGTCTCGACGGGACGTAGGGCAGAGGCGGGGGCTGCCAAGCCGAAGAGGAAAATTCCTCCACACAGTTCGAGCGCCGGAGCGGAAACGGCTTGGGCGCATAGCGGCCGTCTGGCGAAGGGGGTTGGCATGCAGAAGGGAATGAGCGCGGTGGTGACCGGTTCCACCAGCGGCATCGGTCACGGGATTGCGGAGGCCTTCGCCAAGGAAGGCGTCAACGTGGTTCTCAACGGATTCGGCGATGCCAAGGAGATCGAGAAGCTCCGTGCCGACATGGCGTCCAAGAACGGGGTCAAGGTTCTCTACGACGCGGCAGACATGACCAAGCCCGACCAGATCGAGGCCATGATGCGCAGCGCGGCGCAGGCTTTCGGTGGGGTCGATATCCTGGTCAACAATGCGGGCATCCAGTTCGTGTCGCCGGTCGAGGATTTTCCGGTGGCGAAATGGGACGCGATTCTGGCGATCAACCTCTCTTCTTCGTTCCACACCACTCGGCTCGCCGTGCCGTACATGAAGCGGAAGAAGTGGGGCCGCATCGTCAACGTTGCTTCGGCGCACGCGATGGTCGCCTCGCCGTTCAAGTCGGCCTATGTGGCGGCCAAGCACGGCGTTATGGGCTTCACCAAGACGGTCGCCCTCGAAGTCGCGCAGCACGGCGTGACCTGCAACGCGATCTGCCCGGGCTATGTGCTCACGCCGCTGGTCGAGAAGCAGATACCCGACACCGCGAAGGCGCGCGGCATCACCGAGGAGCAGGTCAAGCGCGACGTGCTGCTGGCGGCCCAGCCGACCAAACAGTTCGTCACCGTCGAGCAGGTCGCGGCCACGGCCGTGTTCCTGTGCAGCGATGCCGCCGCCTCGATCACCGGCACCAACATCATGGTGGATGGGGGCTGGACCGCGGAGTGAGCTGGGCGCGGTCGCGGGCCGGGAGGCGCGGCGGGGTGTAGGGGGAAGATGGGCAAGGCACCGAAACGGTCACCGGCGTCCGCGGCCGACGCCGCGTCCGAGGACCTTCGCAAGGTGAACCTGGCGCTTCAGGGCGGCGGCGCGCACGGCGCCTTCGCCTGGGGCGTCATGGACAAGCTACTCGAGGACGGACGCATCGTCGTCGAAGGCATATCGGGAACCAGCGCGGGCTCGATGAACGCGGTCGTGTTCGCCTACGGCATGATCCGGGGCAACGACGGCGCGCGCGAGGCACTGCACAATTTCTGGAAGGCGATCTCGGACGCGGGCACCATGCACAGCCCGCTCAAGGCCACGCCGCTGGAGGAAATGCTCTTCGGCCACGATCTCGAATACACGATGGCCAACCAGTTCTTCACCTGGATGACCCACTCCTTCTCGCCCTACCAGCTAAATCCCTTCAACTTCAATCCGTTGCGCGATGTCCTCGTGAGCCAGGTCGATTTCGACGAGCTCAAGCGCAGCGCCAAGACCAAGCTGTTCCTCTCGACCACCAATGTGCGCTCGGGCAAGGCCAAGATTTTCAACACCGAGGCGATCACCGCGGACGTGGTGCTCGCTTCCGCCTGCCTGCCGTACTTGTTCCAGGCGGTTGAGGTGAACGGCGAGCATTTCTGGGACGGCGGATTCATGGGCAATCCCGTCCTCTATCCGCTGTTCTACCACACCGAATCGCGCGACGTGATCATCGTCCACATCAATCCGATCGAGCGCAAGGACGTGCCGACCTCGTCGCCCGCCATCTT
>JASHSH010000408.1 GCA_030040955.1 Rhodospirillales bacterium | reverse complement strand
ATCTGGCCGATTCGCATCCCCAGCATCATCCGCAGGCCGAAGATCCCGAGCTCGCGGAGGGTCCACTGCCCGACTGGATCGTGCCGGTGCCAAGGCAGTGGCGCATGTGGCAGATGCGCGACCGTTCGAGCGCCGGGCTGATCGATTCTTTGCGCGATTGCGACATCCTCCACGCCCACGATGTCGGGCTGATCTGGGCCTCGCGCACCGGCAAGCCCTTCGCCTGGCATCCCTACGGCTCCGATCTCGTGGTGTGGACCGGCTACAACCGCGACCTTTTGATCCGGATGCATCCGTTCCCGCCGCTGCCCAAATGGCCGAACATTTTGCTGCCGGCGCATATGCGCCGGGCGATGGATCGCGCCGACGGAATTCTGATCGGCTGGCACAACAATCTCTGGCGCGACGCCTATGCGATGATCCGCCGCCGCGGATTGTGGGACCGGGTGATCCGCTATGCGCTCGCCATCGACACGGAGAAGTTCGCACCCGTCGCGCCCGCGCGGCGCGACGCACTCCTCGCCGAACTGCTGCCCGAAGCACCCGTCTCCCGCCCGCTGATCTTCCACCCCACAAGGCAATATTTCACCCGGCCCTCGAATCCCTACGGCTACAAGGCGAACGACCGGCTCTACCGCGCGCTCGCGGCGTATGCGCGCCAGGGCGGGACCTTCACCTTGGTGGTCTGCGAGAAGGGCAATCCCGACGAGGCGGCGGCCAAGCGCATGATCGCCGAGCTGGGCATCGAGGCTCGCGTGCGCTGGGTGCCCGAGATGCCGCGCCACGAGTTGATCCGCTGGTACCAAGCGGCCGATCTTACCGTCGACAGCTTCTTCACCGGCGCGATCGGCTCGGTGCCGATCGAGGCGATGGCCTGCGGCTGCCCGGTGATGATGCATCTGCAAACCGAGCCCGCGCCGGGCGATGCGGGCGTCTTCCTCGATCCGCGCGGACTTTATCCCGAGCTTCCGCCGCTGGTCCGCTGCCGGACCGACGAGGAGATTCTCGCGCGGCTGATCGATCCGGTGGCGCGGCCCGAGGCGCTCGCCACGGTCGGCCGGGCGAGCCGCGACTGGGTGCTCCGCTACAGCGGGCTCGAATCGATGAGCCGGAGGCTGATCGAGATTTATCGCGGCCTATTGGTGGCGCGGCAGCAGGCTGCGTAACAGCAGCCCGGCATGGCGGATGTCGGCGAGCGGCACCGCGCGCAAGACCAGGATCGCAGCCGCGAACAGCGCGGCATAGAGAATTCGCAGCGCGATCTCGGCGCCGATCGCGTGCGGGGGCAGCGCCGTCGCCATCGCCAGCAGCACGAAGCACACCGCCATCGCCAGCGCGGAAACGGGCGCGAACACCACCGCCTTGCGCCGTGCGGCCAGGATGGTCTGCGCGGCGAATGCGATCGCCTCGCCGCCGAACAGACCCCAGGCCGCGCCTTCGAGTCCCCAGCGCCCGACCAGCAGCCGGGCGAGCGCGAGCGCGGCCAGCACCGCCAGCCAGCCGAATGCGGAATAGGCCCAGCTCAGCCCGTCGGCGACCAGCGGCACCGCGCTTTCCTGCCGCACCGCCTTGGCCCAGTAGCCGAGCGCGATCGGCGCGAACAGCGGCATCGCGCGCCCGTAAACCCCGCCGCCAAGCACGATCGTCACCAGCGGCGGGGCGAGCAAAGCGAGCAGGACGGCGACGCCGATCAGCCCGAGCCCGTAGAGCCGCACCACGCGCGGCCATTCGGCGCGCAACCGGCGTCCCTGCTCGGAGAGCGCGAACGGATACCAGGCGCCGGAGAAGGCGTAGTTCGCCACGGTGATCACCAGGCACACCGTGTTCGCCGCGGCGAAGATGCCGACCGCCTCCAGCCCGCCATAGCCAAGCAGGATCAGGCGCAGCGCGACCGGGAAGATCAGCTCGGACGCGCCGGCCGCCGCGAAGGGCAGGCCGAGCACGAAGCTGCGCTTCATGTCGGCGACGCGCGCCTGGGCGGCGAAGTGCCGGGTCACCAGGGCGAAGCCGACTGGCACGAACAGCGCGGTGCCCAGCAGCAGCCCGGTCACTGCGCCCCCCGCGCCGGCGCGCAACGCGATCACGGCGAGCGCGCTGCCGGTTCCCGAGGCCAGGGCCGAGCCGACCGCGAGCGCGAAGAATCGCCAGGGCTCGCGCTTCCACTTGGCGATGCCGGTGGCGAAGTTGAGCGCGACCTGCGAGGCGAGCAGCAGCACGCCGAGCCGGATCGCGGCCACCCGGTCGTCGGCGCCGAACACGCCGCGCGCGAGCGGCCCGGCCACGGCCAGCAGCACGACCGCCACGGAAGCCAACCAGGCGAGCTGCGCGACCAGCGCCGAGGTGGCGCGGCGCGGCTGCTCGGCGGGCGGCGATTCCTGCAAGGCGAGCCCGAGCCCGCTGTCCATGCCGAGCGAGGCCGGGACCATCAGCGCGCGGTTGAGCGACAGGATCACGTCGAGCGCGCCATATTCCGCCGCACCCAGGAACCGCGTGTAGATCGGCAGCAGCGCGAACGAAACCGACCGCGACACCGCGTAGGAGAGGCCGAAGACGATGGTGTCGCCGGCCAGGCGACGGCCTTCGCTCATCGTCCGTCCGCGCCCGGCGCGTCGATCGGCACCAGCGTGTGCACGCACCAGTTCTCGTCGATCGGCACCACCGCATAGGCGCGCCGGCGTACGTCGGCCAGGATGAGTCCGCGGTTGGCATCGAGCGCGGCATAGACTCCGTGGCCCAGCGGGTGCACCGACTGCACCCACTCCGCCTCGCCCAGCTCCACCGGCTTGCCCAGGATGCCGGCGAACACGAGCTTGCCCGTGGGCGCATAGTCGCGATCGAGGAACCAGCAGGCGCCGGCCAGCGTGTCGGTCACCATCCAGCCGCCGGCATGCGGGAGGATGCCGTGCGGCATGCTGCGCATCCCCGCCAGCACCCGCCGCCAGGCGCCGCTGCGCACGTCCACCTCGATCAGCTCGCCGGAATGGCCGAGCGTCACCAGCACCGCGCCCTCCTTGCCCGGAACGTAGCAGGCCGAGTTGGGATGGTTGGAGCGCGCCGAGGTCATCAGCCCGTGCGCGTCGGCGCGCGCGAAATCGACCAGCCGCGTGGGCAGGCCGCGGTCCAGATATTCGGCGTATTTGGCCGGATCGCGGGTGAGGTGGATGCCGTCGAGGTTGGGCGTGAAGCCGTGCTCCCAGGCGAGCCAGTCCCACACCCTTGCGCCGGTGGCGAGGTCGATCTCGACCAGCAGATCGTAGCCGGTGGCGACCACGAGCAGGCGCTTGCCGTCGGCGCTGCGCTCGATCGCGTGCAGGAAGCCGAAGCCCGGCAGCCGGTAGCTGCGCAGCTCGCGCGCGTGCGCGTCCAGCGCCACCACGCGGTCGATTTCGGCGACGAGCGTGGCGCCGCCGGCGAGCGGCACCAGTCCGCGCGGCTCGCGGAATTTGCGCACGCTGCGCGCGGTGCTCCGGTCGATGCGCGCGCCGGGCCGGACGGATGCGGAGACCACCAGACCTTCGGCGACCGGCCGCTCCTCGATGCGGCCGATGCGGCCCAGGCGGAGGGATTCGATCAGGCGGCGGCGGCGCTCGATCTGGTCCTGGCTCTTGACGACGAGGTAGGCATCGAAAGGGGCGAAGGCGCCCACATCCTCGCGGAATTCCGCGACCCGGACGATTTCCATGGGCGAGAAAATGGCAGCCGCCACCCGATCTGGCAATCGGCGGGCGCAGACTTCTGCCTTCCTTGTGTCCCGAAACCCCCATGTTACTCTGACCACGATCGGATGGCATTCATCCGATACCGTTCGGCCTCCACGGAGGCCTCGTCGCCGGGGACGCGCCGGACTCTTTCATGGGGAAATGCATGACGAAGATAGCGATCGGATGCATCGCCGTTGCCGCGTTCGCCGGTCTCGCCGGTCGCGCTCCCGCCTGCGACCTGCGGCCGGAGCCTTC
>JASHSH010000041.1 GCA_030040955.1 Rhodospirillales bacterium | reverse complement strand
CTTCGGGCCGCGATCGCGGGCGACCGCGCGGCGGGCGCGACCCCATTCTGCGTGGTCGCCAGCGCCGGCACGGTGAACAGCGGCGCGTTCGACGACATCGCCGCGATCGCCGATCTATGCGCGGCCGAACGCGTCTGGCTGCATGTGGACGGGGCGTTCGGCGGACTCGTCGTGCTGTCGCCCGCGCACGCGTCCATGGCGCGCGGCATCGAGCGGGCCGATTCGATCGCCTTCGACTATCACAAATGGCTGCACGTGCCCTATGACGCGGGCGCGATCCTGGTGCGCGACGCGGAACTGCAACGCGCGACCTTCGCCGGCCGGCCCGACTATCTCGCCAGCATCGGCGGGTTTTCCGGCGGCGAGCCATGGCCGAGCGATTTCGGCATCGAGCTTTCGCGCGGCTTCCGGGCGCTGAAGGTCTGGTGGACGGTCAAGGAGCACGGCACCGACCGGTTGGGCGCATCCATCGCCAGGAACTGCGCGCAGGCGAAGCTGCTGGAAGGTCTGCTGCGCCGCAATCCCACAATCGAGATCGCTGCGCCGGTGACTCTCAACATCGTCTGCTGCCGCTACCGGGCGCCGGGTTTCGATGAAGAGGCGTTGGACCGGCTCAACGGCCGTATCGTCGTGGCGATTCAGGAGAGCGGCCTAGCGGTCCCGTCCTCCTGCCGGATCGGCGGCCGGCTGTGCATCCGCGTCTGCATCACCAATCATCGCAGTCGGGACGAGGATTTCCGGCTCCTCGCCGATGCGATCGCCGAGACCGGCGTCCGCTTGACGGCGCAGGCACCGCGCTAAGGCTCAGGCGGGAAAGCGGCGAAGGATCAGACGCAGCTTGGCGATCACGTCGGCGATGTCGCGGCGCAGTTCCGCCTCGCCCCCTGCTTCGGCCGCCGCCACGATCCGGCGCGCGCCGGCCGCGATGCGCAATCCGGCGGGGCACGGTCCGGTGGCGAAGGCGAGCGGCTGGCCGATATGGCAGACGCGGTCGGCTAGGCGATGCTCTTCCGGACCGGACTCAGCGGGCAGACGATCGCCGATGGATTCATTGAGCAGCCGGTAGACGCGCCGCATCTCGGGTTCGGTCAACCAGCCGCGGCCGTCGGCGCGGCGCACGGCGAACGTATAGATGCTGGGCTCCGCCAGCCCATCATCGGCGGTAGCGGCGGCGCCGCCCGGGCCGGGCAGCAGATCGAATTCCGTGGCTGACATCAGCTCGGCGCGGACCGCGCGGCCGAACTCCTCGAGGATCGACCGGACGCGTCGGGCCGGAAGCTCCGCGTATTCGTCCATCTCGGCCAGCGCCGCGCGCCAGCGCAGCAGAAGGCCCGGATTGCCCTGCCTGGGCAGGACCGCGCAACGCTCGTCCCAGGCCGACGGCCAGTCGGTGCGCCAGGAATAGGCGGCCAGCCCGTCGGGCAACGGCGCAATCTTGTCCGCGATCTCGACCGGAAGCAGCAGCGCCGCGCTGAACGGCGGGCCGCCAAAGAACTTCGAGCCGGTGACGGCCACGACGCAGCCCGCGCGCAGGTACCGCGCGAGGACCGCGAGGCCGGTGCGAAGCTGGCAGGCATCGACCACGATCGGCAGGTCCGGGAATTGCCGGCGCAGCGCCTCGACGCAGTCGATGCCGGGCGCGACGAGGCCGGTCTTCGAGCCTTCGAGCGCATGCAGAACGGGACGCCGTCCGGCGGCGTGGGCGCGTTCGATGGCGGCCGCAGTCTCGGCCAGAATTGCGTCGGCCGCGCGGGGGATTCCTTGCGCATCACGGAGCGCGATGTCTTCTGCCGCCACATCGCGCGGCAGCCCATCGACCGTCGTACCGGCCTCGACTCGTGTGCCCGCCGGCGTCCGCCCCACCGGATGCAGGCCGCGCGCGGCCAAGGGCACGCCGCGACCCGTCTCGTCGGGACCGATGAGGATGGCCGTGGCTGGGCCCGGGCCGGCGCCGAGCGCGACATGGGTGGCGAGCAGGATCGCGGTAGTGCCGGAGGCAGCGAGAACGGGTTCGACTGAGCCATCCGCGGCAAGCTCCAGCGCGGCCAAGAGGTCGCGCTTGATGCGATCCGCGGCGGCCGCATAGCCGGTGCCCGATTCTCCTCCCGCCAGCGCGCCCATCAGCTCGCGACGCAGCGACTCGGCCGCGCCGAGCGCGAGCGCGGAAACGTCGGCCGCCGTCGAGGAGGAGAATTCGACCAGATCGCGGCGTGGCATCGCCGAGCAGCCATAGCCGTTGCAGCCGGTTCCCGGATCGAGATCGAGGCGGCTATCGCCGTCGCGCAGCAGCAGCGCCGCCGCCGGCAGGGCCAGCGGCCGGAGGCTGGCATAGGCCCGCCAGGCGGAAACCGGGTCGGCGAGCCCGTACAGGAAGGCCGCGCAGTCGGCCAGGCTTTCGTTCAGGTCGGCGGGCGGGGTGGAGGCGACGGCCGCCTCCATCAGGCGCGCGAGCCAGGGCGGGGCGGCTCGGCGGAGCATGTCGGCCTCGACCGCCGGCCGGAGCGCGATCATGCTGGCCGTGGCGTGCGCCGCGGCCAGCAAATGCGCCGCCTGGGGCGCCGGCGCGGTGCGCAGGTCGAGCCGGCGCCACAGCGCGAGCTCGGCGGCGAAGTGCCGGACGGCCGTGAGCTTCGGCTCGGCGCGGCCTGCGACCAGCGTCGCCGCCGTCATCACGATCCGTTGCGCGACAGAGCCGTCCTTCACCGGGGTAAACCCTTGTTTTTCCGCAGCCTGGACTCTGCGCCCCGGGTGGTGAACAACGGATTAACGAAGGCCCATTGAGGAGCCGCGCGGGCGGCTGCTACACAGGGGCCGGAATGGATTGCCTGGGCAGGCGAGGCGGGACGATGGTTGCGAGCACCCCGTACGACGTCGATCTCGATCGTAATCCGGCGAATTTTCAGCCGCTTACGCCGCTAACCTTCCTCGAGCGCGCAGCCGCCGTGTTCCCGGACCGGCTGGCGGTGATCCATGGACCGATCCGCCGAACCTATCGCGAGTTCTACCGGCGGTCGCGCCAGCTGGCCTCGGCGCTCGCCGCCCGGGGTATTCGCCGCGGCGATACGGTCTCGGCGATGCTTGCCAACACGCCGCATATGCTCGAATGCCATTACGGGGTGCCGATGGCCGGCGCGGTGCTGCACAGCATCAATACCCGCCTCGACGCGCCGGTGATCGCCTTCATGCTCGATTTCGCCGACTGCAAGGCCGTGCTTGTCGACCGCGAGTTCGCCCCGGTGATGAAGGCGGCGCTCGCGCAGGCCAAGGCGAAGCCGCTGATCATCGATGTCGACGATCTGGAATATACCGGCCCCGGCGAGCGTCTGGGCGGGATCGAATACGAGGCCTTCCTGGCCGGCGGCGATCCCGACTTCCCCTGGCCGATGCCGGTCGATGAGTGGGACGCGATCGCGCTGAACTTCACCTCGGGCACCACCGGCGACCCGAAAGGAGTCGTCTACCATCATCGCGGCGCGCATCTGCTCGCCGTCGGCAATGTGCTTACCGCCTCGATCCCGCGCCATCCGGTGTATCTCTGGACGTTGCCGATGTTCCACTGCAATGGCTGGTGCTTCCCGTGGACCATCTCGGTGGTGGCCGGCACGCATATCTGCCTTCGCCAGGTACGTGCCAAGTCGATGTACGAGGCGATCGAGACGCATGGGGTGACGCATCTCTGCGGCGCGCCGATCGTGATGTCGACGCTGCTGAACGCTTCCGCGGCGGACCGCCGTCCCCTGCCCCACGTCGTCGAATTCATCACCGCCGCCGCTCCCCCGCCCGAGGCGGTGCTCGCCGCGATGAAAGCGGCCGGGTTCAACGTGACGCACGTATATGGCCTGACCGAGACCTACGGCCCGGCGGTGGTGAACGAGTGGCACGGCGAGTGGGACGCGCTCGACGGCGCCGCCCAGGCCGCGCTGAAGGCGCGCCAGGGCGTGCGCTATCCGATGCTCGAGGCGCTCGAGGTGATGGACCCCGAGTCCATGCGCCCGGTGCCGCGCGACGGGACGACACTCGGAGAGGTCATGTTTCGCGGCAATGTGGTGATGAAGGGCTATCTGAAGAACCGCGCCGCCAGCGACAAGGCGTTTGCCCAAGGCTGGTTCCACTCCGGCGATCTCGGGGTGATGCACCCGGACGGGTTCATCCAACTCAAGGACCGCTCGAAGGACATCATCATCTCGGGCGGGGAAAACATCTCCTCGATCGAGGTCGAGGACGCGCTCTACAAGCACCCCTCGGTGCAGATCGCCGCGGTGGTCGCCAAGCCCGACGAGAAATGGGGCGAGACGCCCTGCGCCTTCGTCGAGCTGAAGCCGGGCGCTACGGCAACGGCGGAGGAGATCATCGCGTTCTGCCGCGAACATCTGGCGCATTACAAGGTGCCGCGCAGCGTGGTGTTCGCCGAGGTGCCGAAAACTTCGACCGGCAAGCTCCAGAAGTTCAAGCTGCGCGAGATGGCGAAGTCGATCTGACCGCCGCGCGCCCGCTCACACCGAAAAGATCAGGCAGGTCGTGGTTCCGTGCGCCAGCAGCCGCCCGGCCGCGTCGATGATCCGGCCCTCGGCGGTGCCCGAGCGCTTGCCGACATAGAGAGTCTTTCCTTCGGCGCGCACGATGCCGGTCTTCTCCGTCATCGGCCGTACCATGCTCACCTTGTATTCGAGCGTGGTGGTACCGAAGCCGGGCTCCAGCGTCGACTGCACCGCGCAGGTCATGCAGGAATCGAGCAGAGCGCCGGCATAGCCGCCATGCGCGACGCCGAACGGATTGTAATGGCGGAAGGAGGGCCGGCCGACGAACACCACCCGTCCCTCCTCGGCCAGCTCGACGGCGAATTCGAGGGTCGCGGCCATCGGCGGAGGCGGCAGCCGGCCTTCGATGATCGCGCGCATCATGGCGAGGCCGGACATCGACTTGGCGGCCTCCGGCGGCACCACGCCGCTGGCTTCGAGGCTGGGTGGCGTGAACTCGTCCATGGCGCCGGCTCCGCTGACGGAAATTATGTGCATATGCACGCTATCATTGCCCGAATGAGGGGGCAAGAGACGCTGTGCGCGCGACTCGTTCACGGCTAATCTCCCGCCGGCCGAGAAGCGGCCGGGAGGAATCCGCGTTCATGACATTCGCGAGTATGACGGACGCGAGGGCGCGCGCGGCGGTGCCCGGCGCGGTCAACTCCGCCATTCTGCTGTGGCTCGCCGGCTGCTGCTTGCGTCTAACCGTGCTCGCGGTGCCGCCGGTGATTCCGCTGCTGCATGCGGATCTGGGCCTCAGCGAGACCAGCGTCGGCATCCTGTCCAGCCTGCCCTCCCTGATGTTCGCTTTCGCCGCGGTGCTCGGCTCGCTTCTCGTCGCGCGGCTGGGATCGATGCGCACGCTGACCGGCGGCCTGCTGGTGATGGCGTGCGCCTCGGCGCTCCGCGCGGCCGCGCCCGACGCGCTTCTCCTCGACGCCGCGACCGTCGTAATGTGCCTCGGCATCTCGGTGATGCATCCCTCCCTGCCGCAGATCGTGCGTTACTGGATGCCCTCGCGCGTCGGCTTCGGGACCTCGGTCTACGCTAACGGATGGCTGGTCGGGGAGGTGTTCGCCGTCTGGCTGACCATCCCCTACGTGCTGCCCCTGGTCGGCGGAAGCTGGCGGCTCGCTTTCGTAGCCTGGTCGGTTCCGGTCGCTATCGTGGCACTGCTGTTCGCCCCCTTCGCGCGACGTGCAGCGCACGGTCCGAGCATGACCGCGGCGCGGCGTTGGTGGCCGCGCTGGCGCGATCCGCTGGTCTGGCGGCTCGGAGTCATCATGGGCGGCGCGAACATCGCCTATTTCACCACCAACGCGTTCATTCCGGATTATCTTTCGTATCGCGGCGCGCCCGAACTGATCGGACCCGCGCTCACCGCGCTCAACCTGGGCCAGCTCCCGGTCTCGTTCCTGATGCTGGCGCTCGCCGGCAGGCTGACGGGCCGTCCCTGGGCGTTCATGATTCCCGGAATTGCGACACTCGTCGGGGTGGCGGGCATGGTCGGGCTGAGCGGCGTGGGCATCGTTGCGGCGGCCGCGCTGATCGGATTTTCTTGCGCCGGCGTGATGGTGTTGAGTCTCGCCGTGCCGCCGCTCGTGTGCGAGCCGGAGGATCTGCCGCGCACGATGGCCGGCATCTTCACCATCAGCTATACCTTCTCGGTGGTTGTCCCGATCCTGGGCGGCTGGGCCTGGGACGCGAGCAACTCGCCGGCGGCCGTGTTCGCGCTGATCGCCCTCGGCGCGGCCGGCGTGCTCGTCCTGCCCTGGACGTTCGGTTTCGCCCCGCCGGCCCCGGCCATGGACAAATAGGTCCCGACCGGGCACGTATTGCGCATGGAAACGATTCTCCAAAATTATGCCTCCGACCTCGCGCCGATCACGGATGCGAGCGAGGCGGTCGCGCGCATCACCGAGATCTACGAGGGCGGCGCCGAGTCGATGCGCCGGGCGCATGAGCTGATCGCGGGCGGCGCGACCGACCGGCTGCCCGGCGGAGTCGGCGACGTGCCGTATCCGTTCATCGGCATCTCGGTCTCGCCCTCGGACATGCAGACCGACACGCGGCTTTCCTTCGGCGTGCTGCACGATCCCGGCGTTTACGCCACGACGCTCACGCGCCCGGACCTGTTCGCCGACTATTACCGCGAGCAGATCGGGCTGCTGCTCGCCCATCACAAAGTCCCGGTCTGGATCGGCCGCAGCAAGCGGCCGATGCCGCTGCCCTTCGTCGTCGCCAGCGCCACGGCGGGCGTCTCGCCCAGCCGGTTGCGCGAGATGGAAGAATATTTCGCGATGCCCGACCTGGGCGTGATCGACGACGCCATCGCCAACGGCACGCGCATCCCGCAGCCCGGCGAGCCCAAGCCGCTCGCTTTGTTCACCGCCGAACGGGTCGATTTCTCGCTCCACCGCCTGCCGCATTACACCGGCACGTCGGTGAAGTATTTTCAACGCTTCGTCCTGCTCACCAACTATCAGCGCTATGTCGAGGCGTTCCGCGCCTTCGGCCACAAGTCGATCGAGGAGGGCGAAGATTATGCCGCCCTGGTCGAGCCCGGCGATGTCTATTTCCCCAACCGGCGGATCAACGACTCACCGCAGGAAGGCGAAGCGCCGCAATACCTGCCGCAGATGCCCGCCTATCACCTGGTGCGGCGCGACGGCAACGGCATCACGCTGGTCAATATCGGCGTGGGTCCGGCCAATGCCAAGACGATCACCGACCATATCGCCGTTCTGCGCCCGCATTGCTGGATCATGCTCGGTCACTGCGCCGGGCTCCGGCGGACGCAGGTGCTGGGCGACTATGTGCTGGCGCACGCCTATGCGCGCGACGACCGGGTACTCGACGCCGACGTGCCGCCGACGGTGCCGGTGCCGCCCATCGCCGAGGTGCAGGTCGCGTTGCAGGACGCGGTGGCGCGGGTCACCGGGTTGCGCGGACCCGACCTCAAGACGCGCATGCGGACGGGAACCGTCTACACCACCGACGACCGGCATTGGGAGATGCGCTACCACGAGCTGTATCCGCGCCTCTACCAGACGCGCGCGATCGCCGTGGATATGGAATCCGCGACCCTCGCCGCCAACGGCTATCGCTTTCGCGTGTCCTACGGCACGCTGCTCTGCGTTTCCGACAAGCCCTATCACGGGGAGCTGAAAACGAAAGACGCGGCCGACAGCTTCTACCGCGAACGCGTGCGCCAGCACCTGGTCATCGGCGTCGAGACGATGCGCGACCTCGCCGGAAATGTCGACCAGCTGCATTCGCGCAAGCTGCGCAGTTTCGACGAGCCGGCATTCCGCTGACCAAGCGCCGCCGGCGGGACGCAGTCACTTATCCGCGATCGCCTTCAAGGCCGCGGCGACGAAGCTATGCTCGTCGCTGCCCTCCGGCAGGGCCTTCAGCAGCCGCTGCCAGTAGTCCCGCGCCTCATCCAGGCGATGCCGCTGGGCTGCCGCCGCGCCGAGCCACCATAGCGCCTCGGGTCGGTCCGTCCCCATCGCCTTCACGCGATCCAACAACGCGAGCACCCGCGGCGGCAGTTGCGCGTCCGCCTGCTTGCCTTGCAACAGCTGGTCGATTTCGGTGAGCGGCACGTCGACGTCCGTGGGCTTGAGCTTGGCGGCGTGGTCGTAGGCGTCGGCCGCCGCGTCGGGCTTGCCGAGCACCAGATAGGAACGCCCCAAGCGCATCCAGCCGTCGAAATCGTCGGGGTTCGCCTGCAATTTCGCGGCCAGGCCGGCGACCATCGTTTCGATCATCGCCTTCTGGTCGGCCGCATTCATCCCGGCGGGCGGCGTCGGCGCGTCCGACCGCGCCTCGGATTGCGCTTGCGCCTGCCCGCCTTTGTTCTCGTCCGCTGCCTCGGGCGCCACCGTAGGCAACGCGGGCACGGCGATGCCGGCGGCCTTCGCGGCGGCGGAGACATTCCGTTCGATACCCGCGTGAAGCGCCGAATCCGCCGGCACCTCCTTCGCCAGCGCGAGCCAGGCGTCGATCGCCTTCGCGGTCCTGCCGGCCTGCGCGTCGGCCAGCGCCAGATAGTAGCGCGCGACTTGGCTGTTCGGGTCGTGCGCGATGGCGGCGGCGAATGCATCCGCCGCGGTCGGCGTCACCGTGCCTTGCGCCGCCAGCGTCAACATCTCGCCGTAGGCCGCCTCGATATCGGCGCGGTCGGCCTCCTCGGCTTTGTCGAGCGCGTGGCGGTAGGCCTCCGCCGCCTCCTCCCAGCGGCTCATTGTCGCGTAAGTGCGGGCCAGCATGGTCCAGGCGGCGGAATCTCC
Organism: Rhodospirillales bacterium; assembly: GCA_030040955.1. Taxonomy (GTDB): domain Bacteria; phylum Pseudomonadota; class Alphaproteobacteria; order Rhodospirillales; family Magnetospirillaceae; genus JASHSH01. The sequence continues at coordinate 1,345 of JASHSH010000041.1, read as the reverse complement.
GCCCTCGCGCTTGAGCTTCTCCGCCAGATGCTCGGCCGCGCTCGCCAAATTCTCGTGCCCGGCGGGTGTGGCGCCCGCGAACTCGGCTCCGCCGGTCCGCGCGGCGAACGGCAGGTCGGGTACGCCCGGCGAGCCGAGAACCGCGTAGCCGATCGCGGCGGCGGCGGCCAGCATCGCGGCGATCGCGAGCGCGAGGCGCGGCCGGGCGCGGGCCTGCGGGGCAGGAGCGGACTCGGGGGCGGCCAGCAGGCGGCGCTGAATTTCGAGCCGTGCCGATTCTGCCTCGGACTGCTGTAGCAAACCACGCGCTAGGTCGCGGTCGATCTCGGCGAGCTGGTCGAGATATACCGCCCGGTCGTACTGCGCTTGAGACTGAGCGCCTCTTCCCCTGCGCAGCAGGGGCGTGAGCAGGCCGACCAGCGCGGCGAGCGTGACCAGGACCAGCGCGGCGAGCAGGCCCGCGGACATCAGGCGCCGTCTCCGCCCATCAACTCGCGCAGCCTGCGCTGCTCCGACTCGGTCAGCGGCGCGGGCGGCAAGGCTTGCGCCTTCTGGGCGCGGAGCCAGCGCCAATAGGCGAAGACGGCGACCAGCACGAGCAACGCCGGCCCGAACCAGAGCAAATAGGTCGCCGGCTCGACGGGCGGCTTGAGCAGCACGAACTGGCCGTAGCGGTCGACGATGAACTTGACGGCCTGTGCGTCGGTATCGCCGGCCTTGATCCGGTCGCGCAGCACGACGCGGATATCGTGCGCGAGGTCGGCGGCCGATTCGTCGATCGATTCGTTCTGGCAGACCAGGCAGCGCAACTCGCGGCTGATGGCGCGGGCACGCGCCTCGAGCGCCGGGTCGGCCAGGCGTTCGGCCGGATCGACCGCGCGCGCCGGGCCTCCTAGCGCGAGCAGCAGCAAGACCGCGGCGAAAACCGATCTCACGCGTCCACCGCCCTTCCAGCGAAATCGGAGATCATTCTCCCGCCGGGACACCGACCGCGCCCGCGGGCCTGGCGCGCCGCGCGGCGCCCACCCGCCAGCGCCGGTCGCTCAGGCTGACCACGCCGCCTCCCGCCATCAGGATCGCGCCGATCCAGATCCAGGGCACCAGCGGCTTCCAATAGGCCCGCACGGTCCAGCCGCCCGATCCGTCCGGATCGCCGAGCGCGACATAGAGATCGGCCAGCAGATTGCTGCGGATCGCGGTCATCGCGGTGGTCTGATTCTGGAGCGGGAAGAAGCGCCGCTGCGGGTGCATCTCGGCGATGGGGCGTCCGTCGCGCAGGACGATCACCTTGGCGTCGTCGGCGGTGAAGTTCTCGCCCTGCTTCTTGCTCAGCCCGTCGAGATGC
>JASHSH010000407.1 GCA_030040955.1 Rhodospirillales bacterium | reverse complement strand
GCCCCGGCCAGGACGGCGAGACCCGCCGCGCCCACCACGCCCGCGGCGGCGGCGCGGTAGAGCGCGGCCACCTCCAGCCGCAGCCCGGCGAGAATCGCGCCGCCCACCAGCGCGGCGCCCAGCCAGAGCAGCGGGTCGGCGAACGCCCTAGTGGCGGAGCTTGCCCTTGAGGCGGAAGACATAGCTGATGACCTCGGCGACCGCCTTGTAATGCTCGGGCGGTATTTCCTTGTCCAACTCGACCGTAGCATAGAGAGCGCGCGCCAGCGGCGGATTCTCCACCACCGGCACTTCGTTCTCCTCGGCGATCTGGCGGATGCGGATGGCGATCAGGTCCTGGCCCTTGGCGACCAGGACCGGCGCGTTCATGGTCTCGGCCTCGTATTTCAGCGCGCAGGCATAGTGGGTGGGGTTGGTCACCACCACGTCGGCCATGGGCACCGCCTGCATCATCCGCTGCCGCGCGCGCTGGATGCGCAGCGAACGCAGGCGGGCCTTGACCATCGGGTCGCCCTCGGTCTGCTTTTGCTCGTCCTTCACCTCCTGCTTGGTCATGCGCATGCGGCGCATGAAGGTGAAGCGCTGGTAGATCCAGTCGGCGGCCGCCACCATCAGCATGAGGGCGACGATGGTCGCCATCAGCAGGATTAGGAGGCGGTGCAGGAAGGCCAGCGTACCGCCCAGCTCGACGTCGGTCAGCCGCTCGATCCCGTCGAAGCGCGGGCGGATGAGCAGCACCGCGATGGCGCCGATCACCGCGATCTTGAGGATGTTCTTCGCCAGCTCGACCAGCGCCTGGACGCCGAACAGGCGGCGCAGTCCCGCCATCGGGCTCAACTTGTCCAGTCCGCTGCCGAGCTTGGTGGTGGTGAAGACCCAGCCGGTCTGCGCCAGCGAGGCGACCAACGCGACCAGGATGAACAGGCCGAAGGGAATCGCCAGGATCGCGGTCAGCCGCATGATCGTGTCGGCGATCATGGTCTGGTATCCGCCGACCGTGTCGATGCGGATCGAGCCGGCCCGCGCCAGGAACGGGATCATCGCCTCGGCCAGGCGGTTCATCAGCATCGGCATGACGATCCAGACGACGGCGAGTCCGGCGAGCAGCATCGCCGCCGTCTTGACCTCGTGCGACTGGAATACGTCGCCTTCCTCGTGCGCGCGGTTCAGCCGCCGGGCGGATGGCTGTTCGGTTTTGGAATCGGTATCGTCGGCCATCGGCGCTCAGCCGTTGGCGACGAAGGCGCCGAGGCCTTCGTTGAAGTAGCGCATGAAGCCGAACAGGATGACGGCGATCGCCAGGCTCAGGATGGCGAAGCCGCCGAGTATCTGCACCGGCATGCCGACGAAGAACACCTGCATCTGCGGCACCAGGCGGTTCATCAGGCCGAGGCCGACATTGAACACCACCGAGAAGACCAGCAGCGGCGCCGCCAGCTTGGTGCCGACCACGAAGCTCTGCCCCATGGTGGCGACCAGATGCTGCGCCATGTCGCCGATTTGCAGCGCGGCGCCGGCCGGGAACAGCGTATAGCTGTCGACCACCGCCTCGAACATGAGATCGTGCGCGCTGGTGATCAGCATCAGCGCGATCACCGCGGTGCTGAGGAAGCCGGAAATCAGCTGGCTCTGCTGCTCGGTCACCGGGTCCGAGATCAGCGCGTTGGTCAGGCCCAGCGAATAGCCGATGAAGTTGCCGGTGAGGCTGAGCGCGGCGAGCAGGAGCTGCATCATCACGCCGAAGAACAGGCCGACGATGATCTCCTGCCCGACGAGGACGGCGAGCGCGACCGGGCTCTTCGGCGTCTCGGGCAGCAGCGGCAGCAGCGGCGGCAGGATCACGAAGGCGGCGAACAGCGCCATCATCAGTCGCATGCGCGGCGGCACGGTGATGCCGCCGATCGCCGGGAACAGCATGATCGCGCTGCCCAGCCGCACCAGGACCAGCAGGAAGCGGAACGCGTCGGTGGCGATCAACTCGCGCAGCATCGCGGGCGGCTCAGCCGCCGCCGACGATGGCGTGGTCCATCATCTGGCGGGTGAACTCGACCAGCGCGTGCAGCATGAAGGGCAGCGAGACCAGCAGCACGACGAAGACGATGACGATCTTCGGCACGAAGGTGAGCGTCATCTCCTGGATCTGGGTCAGCGCCTGGACCAGCGAGATGACCAGGCCGACGGCCAGACTGGCGAGCAGCGTGGGCGCGGCGACCTTCATCATCACGGTCACCGACTCGCGCGCCACGTCGATCAGCTCGGCCTCGGTCACGGCGCGGGCTCCCCTTGCCCCCGATCCTCAGATCGGCATCTGGAGGATCTGGTTGTAGGCGGTGATCACCTTGTCGCGGACCGCGACCACGGTTTGCAGCGTCATCGCCGCGTTGTTGACGGCGGAGACCACCTCGCGCACGTCGGCCTTGCCGGCCAGCGCCGCCTCGGACAGCGACTCCGCCTTCTTGCCGGCGTCGATCGCCGACTGCGCGCCCTGCTTGAGCATGGTGGCGAAGTCGACGCCGGTCTCGTCGCCCTGCGGCGAGGGGGCCTCGCCGCGCGCCGCCTTGGCGGTGGCGTTGTAGGCCGCGATCGCGTCGCCGATGCTGGTGATGGCCATGGCTGGGTTCCGCTATTGGGGTTGTGCCGCGCGCTCTCTCTCAGCGCAGCAGGTTGACGGTGCTCGCCAGCATGCTCTTCGAGGCGTTCACCACGTCGAGATTGGCCTCGTAGGAACGCTGCGCCTCCCGCATGTCCATGATCTCGATCAGCGGGTTCACGTTGGGCGTGAGCACATAGCCGTTGGCATCGGCCGCCGGATGGTTGGGCTCGTATTTCTTGGGGAACTGCGAGCGGTCGACATCGACCTTGTCGACCTTGACCACGTCGGCGCCGATTTCCTTGTCGAGCACGTTGCGGAAGGTGAGGATCTTGCGCCGATAAGGATCGAGGTCGGGCGCGGTGGGCAGCGAATCGGCGTTGGCCAGGTTCTCCGACACCACCCGCAGCCGTTCGGCCTGGGCCTTCATGCCGGAAATCGCGATCTCGCTGGCCTTGTTGAGTTCGTCCATGCTTGTACTCTCCCTCGCGCGGCGGCTTCGGGCGCGCCGGATCAGCCGTTGCCGGTGCCGATGGCGGTCTTGAACATCGCCATGTTGGCCTGGAGCAGGTTCGCGGCGAGCATGTGGGCGTCGTGGATGTCGCCGATCTTCTTGGTCTGTTCCTCGAGCAGCACTTCGTTGCCGTCGGGCTTGGATTCCTCGGGCCGGCGCTCGGTGACCGCCTCGAACCGGGTCGATTCGACCGCCGGCGAGATGTGCATCGGATTGGTCGCCACCGCCCGGATGGGCTGCGGCTCGGGCTGGAGCAGATCCTTGAAATCGACCGGTTTCAGGTCCTTGGGCTTGTATTTCGGGGTGTCGGCGTTGGCGATGTTCTGGGCGACGACCTCCTCGCGCTTGGCGAGCCAGGCCATCGACTTCCGCGCCATGGCGAATAGCGTCAGGTCATCGAACATGGGCCTTCCCCAGGATTGGCGATGGCGAAAGCCTAGGTCGGGGCCGTTAACAAAGGGTGAAGATGGGCAATTTTTGCCGCCCCAACCGGCAGATTTTGCCGGGCGGGGGGAACGGATCGCGTCCGATCAGGCCGCCATTTCCGGCTCGATCTTCGCCGCCGCGATCCACTCGCCCATCGCCGGCAAGGCGTAAATCGAATCGACATAGGCCCGGCAGACCGGATCGAGCGCCACCCCATAGGTGCGGAAGCGGGTGGCCACGGGCGCGTACATGGCATCCGCCACCCCGAATCGGCCGAACAGGAACGGACCCTCGGCCCCGAAGCGGGCGCGGCAATCGCTCCACATCGCCTGGATGCGGGCGATATCGGCGTGCACGGCATCGGGGATCGAGGGAAGCTGGATGGTGCGCGCGACGTCCATCGGCAGATTTTCGCGCAAGAGCCGGAAGCCCGCGTGCATCTCGGTCGCCACCGCGCGCGCGACCGCGCGGGCCGAGCGGCCCTCGGGCCAGAGCGGCGCGGCGCGCGACAGCTCGGCGATGTATTCGCAGATGGCGAGCGATTCCCAGATCACGAGGCCGCCATCCTTCAGCACCGGAACCAGGCCGGTGGGCGAATGCGCGGCGATGCGGCTGGCCGAATCGGGCTGGCGCAGGCGGATCAGCGTTTCCTCGAAGGGCAGGCCGGCCTGCTTGAGCAGCAGCCAGGGGCGCAGCGACCAGGACGAATAGCGCTTGCTGCCGATCACCAGCTCCAGGCGTTGCGCGGCCATGTCGGGAGGCTCCTGCGGCTTCGAAGGAGCGCGACTTTCGGGGCCGCCCGCGGCCTTGTCAACCGCGGGCGGGAGGCGGAGGATTGTCGGCAACCGGAGGTTTAACCCGCCGTGCGTATGTCGAACACGCTCGACAAGCTCGCCGAGGCCGAGCAGAAGGCGGCGAGCCTGGGCCGGGAGATGGACAAGGCCGCCGACCGGGCGCGGCTGTTCGAACTGACCGCGCCGGTGGACGGGGTGGTGCAGCAGCTTGCCGTGCACGCCCCCGGCGCGGTGGTCACCCAGGCCCAGGCGGTGCTGATGGTGGTGCCCGCGGACGAGGGCATCGCCATCGAGGCGAGCCTGCCGAACCGCGACGCGGGCTTCGTGCGGCCGGGCCAGCCGGTCGAGATCAAGGTGGCGAGCTTCCCCTCCACCCGCTACGGCACCATTCCCGGCGAGGTCGAGCTGGTTTCGAGCGACGCGGTGGAGGCGCCCGAGGGCGACGCGCAGCGGCGCGGGCAGATGCCGGCGGCCGGCGACCGCGCGCAACCGTCGGCCCGCGACCGTGACGAGCAGGGGCCGGTCTACGCAGTCCGCATCCGGCCGTTGCGCGCGTTCATCCATGCCGACGGGCGCGACGCGGCACTGGCGCCGGGCATGGCGGTGACGGCGGAGATCAAGACCGGCCGGCGCCGGGTGATCTCCTATCTGCTCGACCCGGTGCTGCGCTACTGGGGCGAGGGACTGAGGGAGAGGTAGGTGCGATGTTCAACTCTGTTGGTCGTGGAAACGTAGCCTCAAGGGGGTGAAGCAGGTCCGATGACTGCGCTCGCGACAGACCGAACCGATCTACGTTTGGAGATACGTGGATGATAGCCACCGCGCTGCGTGTGGTTCGGCGTTCGGCGATCGTCATCGCCGCTGTCGTGGTCGTTCTACTCATGGCGTTGGCCGCGGTGGGACTATACGAGCGGCAACACAATCCGATGGTTCGCACGCTTTTACGGGTTGGCACTTCCGCAAGCACCGAACCGGTGACCGTTCGCATGGGTGATATAACCTTCAAGTTTTCTCGCAACTATTTCTGGGCGCCGCCGGATCACGAAGGGAGGCCAGATGAGAAGGACGCGCTGAGCTTCGGACTGGTTGCATTGCTGCCGGATTTCCAGCCGCGAACGGCATTGAATGCAGCCCAATTCGACGAGCCGGGATGGCACGACCAGATTCGAATGCTGATAGAATACAAAGGCATCACGGTGACGGGAAAGCAACGTATGATGAATATATATAAATTTGCTGATAATAAGGACGTTCGCGATGCTGAATATGGATTACATTACTTTTCACAATTTGGAGGACGTCTCCAACTTCTCTTTGACGGCCGTTTCGACAATCCGACCTTTTTTATCGAATGTAAGGCGCCAGAAACGGTTAAATCTCCTTCCTGCGAGCGAGCAATCACGATCGCGGCGGAAACGACCGTTACCTATACATACGCGCGAAGCCATTTGGAGCATGCCGCGAACATAGAGTCTCGGCTGATAGATTTTCTTAACGAACATCGCGCGAGTGGACCGGCCGTAGAGGTGGTGCAATGACAACAGGCAATCAGTTTAATTCCTCGCAGCTTTCCACTCTCCAGCTGTTCATCAACGCAGCGAATACAGCGTTGAGCGAGGGCGACTACCAAGGCGTCACCGATGCTTTGGCACAGTACTACTCTTACCAGGCTGATCTGGGCCGAGGCTATGCGTCGCTAGCGCTGCAAGTGGTCACCGATACCGGCTTTGATGGATATGTAGCCAATAGCGTACTCGAGCAATTAGGCGGATCGGCAATTACGCCAGAAGTTCAGGCATCGCTGATGCTGTCGCTCGCGAACAGCGATATCCAAGTGATGCAAAATAATGGTGGTTTCTGGCCCACGATGGAGAATATCGAGGATTATCACGCCGACGATTATCAGGTTGCATCGATTCCCCTGGATGCCTGGGGCGGAGCGGATCTTGCCGCGGCTGGCGACAATTGGGGCGCGGGTTACTTGACCCCGGCGGAAATCGGGGATGGCGCTCATAGCGCGGCCTACTCGACATTGTCGTTGAACGATATTCTCGCGAATGGAGAGGCCCTGGGGACCGCGGCACTGTCCGCGGTTGCCAATGGCTATACGCCTTCCTTTAACGACATTCAGGAGGGGTTCGATGTACTTGGCGAAGTAGTACTGGCAACAGGGGCGGACG
>JASHSH010000406.1 GCA_030040955.1 Rhodospirillales bacterium | reverse complement strand
CATCCGCTCGGCAACGACGAGGTCGGGCGCGATTTGCTCGCCCGGTTGCTGGACGGCGGACGCGTCTCGCTCGCGGTCGGGCTGCTCGCGGCCCTGGTCGCCGCGGCGATCGGCACCGCGGTCGGGCTTTGCGCCGGCTATCTCGGCGGCGCCGCCGACGCCGCGCTGATGCGCTTCACCGATGGGGTGATCGCGCTGCCGCTGCTGCCGCTCCTGATCGTGCTCGGCGCGCTCGATCCGGCCAAGCTCGGCCTGGCGCCCGACGCGTTCCGCTCCGAGACCGCCGGGCTCGCCCGCATCGTCATCATCGTCTCGCTGGTCGGCTGGACCACGGTCGCCCGGCTGGTACGCTCGGCGACGCTCTCGGTGCGGGTCGAGGATTATGTGCGCGCGGCCGAGGCGCTGGGCGCCCGCCCGTTGCGCGTCATGCTCCGCCACATATTGCCGAACGTCGCCTCGCCGCTGATCGTCGCCACCACGCTCTCGATCGGCAACATCATCCTGCTGGAGAGCGCGCTTTCGTTCCTCGGACTCGGCGTGCAGCCGCCGATGCCCTCCTGGGGCAACATGCTGTCCGGCGCGCTCGAACAGATGTCGCAGCGCCCCGCGCTCGCCATCTGGCCGGGCGCGATGATCTTCGCCACCGTGCTCGCCTTCAATCTGCTCGGCGACGGGCTGCGCGAGGCGCTCGATCCCAGGAGCCTGCGCCGGGACTGAGAGGCGGGACCAACGAGTCCGCGCCGCTCAGTTGATCGCGGAGACCCCATCGGTGGTCACCCGCTGCTTGTAGTCGGCGAGGAAGGTCTGGAAGCCCTCCGCCTGCTTGATCTTGGCGGCGAGGCCGGCGACGTCGGTGACCTCCTTGTCGGGCGCGCCGGTCAGCAGGTCGAACGCCGCCTGGAATGGCGTGCCCACCATGCCGGGCCCGTATTGCCGGCGCAGCGTAGCGAGTCCGCGATCGTCATGCGCCAGGCTGAGCGCGGTCGCCCAGCTCAGCGTGAGCTTGGCCATCGGGGGCGCCAGGGTGACGCCGCGGTCGGGCTGAGGCACGAGGGCGGCGAAGGCGATGGCCGCGTTGGCCCAGTCGTGCTGGCGCCAGTAGATCTCGGCGCGCAGCAGCCCCGCCTCCGGCGAGGCATCGTCGGCGATCGCCTTGATCGCGTCGGCCGGGCGGTCGAGATCGGCGAGCGAGCGCGCCGCCAGATGCATCCGCTGCTGCGCGAGATCGGGCGGCAGCCCGTCCGCGCCGCTGGCGGTGAGCGCGTCGAGCGCGTCGTTCGGGCGCTTGTCGAGCAGGTCGAGCACGGCCACCCGCGCGCCTACCCGCGCCTTCTCGCGCCCGACCAGGCGGTTCATCATCTGGTACTTCAGCAGCGCCGAGGCACGGTCGAGCAGGTCCACCTTGACCAGCCGGTCGGCGAGCTTGCGGATCATCTCGTCGCCCTCGCCGCCGCTCGGGGTGAGATCGCGGAACTCGTCATAGAGCCCGATCGCCGCCACCGGCGACATATTGTCCGCCGCGCCGTCCAGATAGAGCTTGGCGAACAGGTCCTGCATCGTCTTGGTGACCTCGGGCGCCTTCGGATTGTCGGCGTAGTTGTTGGCCAGCGTGCGCAACGTGCGCAACGCGTCCGGATAGGCGCCGGCCTCGGCCTGCAAATCGGCCAGGCGGCGCAGCAGGTTGAACTCGAAATCGCCCTCGCGCCAGGCATAGCGCAGATGGTCGAGCCGGTCGGCGGCTTCGGCGGGCGTGATCTTCTTGACCTTGAGCAGCAGCTCGGCCTGGGCCAGGCCGGCGCGGGCGCGGTATTCGCGGCTGTCGCCGTCCTTGGCCTTGTCGTAGGCGGCGATGGCGCGGTCGAACTGGCCCTTCAGCTCGGCGAGCTGGCCGGTGAGGTAGGAGACCTCGGCCGTGCGCGCGCCCTCCTTGGCCATGTTCTGGAGGAACCCGATCGCGTCCTGCGCCGAGCCGTCGTCGCCCGCCGCGATCGCGGCCCGCGCGGCGGCCGAGGCGATCGGCCATTTCAGCGCGTCGGGATAGTTCTTGGCGAGCGCGAGACCCTCGGCCAGCGGCCGGTCCCATTCGGCGGGATTGGCCGCGCCCTCGGCGTGCGCGGCGGCGCGCCAGAGCTGCGCTTCGGCGTCGTCGCGCAGCAGCGGATTGTCGAGATCGGTTTGCGCGTCCTGCCAGCGCCCCATCAGCACCTCGCAGGCGCCGCGCAGCGAGCGGAACGGCGCGGTGTCCACGATCGTCGGCTCCTCGGCCGCCGCGATGCGCAGATATCCCAGGCATTCGGCGTCGAAGCCGTTGGCGAAATAGAACTGGGCGGCGAGCAGATGCGCATGTCCGGCCACGCTCGGCGAGATGCCGACCAGGCTCGCCTCGACCTTCTGCCGGTCGGAGAGGAACTGGTCGGCGCCGCCGCGCATCCAGGCGCCCACGTCGAACAGACCGGCGCCCGGCGCGCCGGCCGCCTGCGGCGCGGTCGGCGCGTTCGACAGCACCATGTCGGCGCCGGCCGGCAGTCCGATGGTGACGCCGGAGCGCGAGGTCTTGACCACGATCCCGTCGACATGCGGCACCAGCGCGATGCCTTGCAGGGTGGCCAGTATTTGCACGTCCGGCGTGTCGCGGCCGGGATAGACGCCGGCGCCCACGGTGACCACCGGCACGGCGGTGATCTCGTCGCCGACCTCGGGGTCGATGAAGGTGATCACGTTGCCGGGATTGCCGACCGCGGCCGAGATGCCGACGCCGCCGACCAGGTTGGCCGGCGCCTGGATGTCGATCGGCGCGCGCGGTTCGGAGGCCTGCCCGGTGAGATCGACCACCCAGAGCAGACCCTCGCGGCGCACGCCCGGCTTGTATTCCGGCTGCACGATCAGGCGGACCAGCGTCGCCTCCTTCGACGGCAGCTGCTCGGCGAAGGTGACCGCGTCGCCGCCCAGGCGGCGCAGCAGCTTGACGTCGATCTCCTGGTGGCGGTCGAACACCATCCACAGATAGCCGGCGCGCTGGAAAATGGCCGCCGCCACCGGCTCGTTCCACGATACGCTGAGGCTGTAGTTCTGGGTGGGCGCGGCGGCCGGAGCGGCCGCCGTCGGTTTCGACCCGGGCACCGCCGGCGGCGGCTGAGTCGGCGCCGCGGCGACCGCGGGCGCGGCCTGGGGCGCGGGCGG
>JASHSH010000040.1 GCA_030040955.1 Rhodospirillales bacterium | reverse complement strand
TGCGTGCCGCCCAAGTTCGCGCCGCAGATCGTGAATTTGGTGAGCCTCTACGACACGATCTACGACTTGTTCGTCCGCAATTTCGGGCTCAATCCGAAACTGTTTGCCAATGGCAGTTTTCAAGCGGCATACCAGCCGAACGCGGCCTCGGAGATCGATCCGATTCGAGTCCGACCCAATTTGTACCGGTTCGTGGCCGCGATATCGGCTTTCGGACGAAGCCAGCATGCGGCGATTCCGTCGGCCACGCCGGCGCAGTTCAAGAGCCACGATCTCGGGCTCATTCGCGATCCGAAAGATCCGAACGCCGGTCCGACCCGGATGCCGATCATCGCGGGCGACAATCCGCTGACCCCGGACACGCCTTCGAAATATCTGACTCTGACGCAGACGCAATTCTTCCTGCTCGGCCAGTTCGCCAACGGCATCGTGTCCAACGCGCCGCCGGCGGCGGAGGGCGAGGGAGCGCTGCTCGACCGGGCGAATCTGATGAACTGCGTCGGCGGGGCATTCTGTCCGGGAATCGAGATCACCTGGATCTGCCGCAATCCGACCCTCTATCGGCCGCTGCCCGCCAATTTCTCGATTTCCGACGCGTTCCGCATCCGCCACAAGGATGTCACCGGCGGGCTGACGCTGACGAATGGCGCCGACAACGACTATTCGAACGGCGTCGAGCCGGGCGATCTGACCAAATACATGGCGCAACCCTGGCAGGCCGATTTCAACGAGTGTTCGCAGCAGCCGGTCGACGGCGGGAATTACTGGTGGTGGCCGGCGCAGCGACCCTACTCGATCTTCCCGTCCGCCGCGGACGCGCAGCAGTCCAACTACTTCCAATGGACACGTCTGGTCGGCAACCAGTCCGGCACCGGCGAAGGCGCCTCGCTTTCGGATTGGCAGATGGTCGCCAACTGGAAGAATCTGGGCTTCGTTCTCGATATCGGCAGCGCGCAAGCTCCGCTGTTTCTGGAGATCGAGCGGAATCAGGCGGCGATCCCCGCCTGGCCGCCGCTGCCGGCCCCGCCCAAGGTCGGCTAGGGCGCGGCGCGGGGCCGAACACCGATGGACGGGACCAGGGAGTACGAGGTCGTAATTCTGGGCGGCGGACCGGCCGGCTGCGCCGCCGCCCTGTCGCTGCGGCGACGTGGGATCACGGACATCCTGGTCGTCGAGGCCGGCGTATATGGTTCGATCCGGATCGGGGAGAGCGTTCCGCCGCAGTTCAACGCGCTGCTGCAATCGCTCGGCGTCTGGGCGGAGTTCCGCGCGGAGCGCCACGCGAGCAGCTTCGGAACCTGCTCGATCTGGGGCAGCGAGCGGCTCGGCTTCAACGATTTCCTGGCGAGTCCCTTCGGCGCCGGCTGGCATCTGGACCGGGTACGCTTCGATGCGTTCCTCGCGCGCGAGGCGGTACGGCGCGGAATTTCGCTGGTTGCCGGCACGCGCTTCGGGGACGCCGACATCCTGCCGGACGGCGACCTCCTCCTCCGCCTCTCGGATCCCGGCGGAGCATCGCATGGCGTCGTTTGCCGTTTCGCGATCGACGCGACCGGAATGAGCGCCCGCTTCGCCCGGCGCATGGGCGCGCGGCGCGAGCTGGTCGATCGATTGTTGTGCGTCGCCGCCCGGTACGAATGCGTGGCCTCGCCCGCGTTTCCCGCGCTCACGATGCTGGAAGCGGCCGAGCTCGGCTGGTGGTACGCGGCCAAACTGCCGGGCGACAGGCTGGTCGTCGGCTTCGCCACCGATCCCGACATCGCCCGACGCGAGGGCCTGGCGAATTTCCGCCGCTGGGAAGCCCGCTTGCGGGAGACGGCGCACTTGTTTCCGGCGATGGCGGCCGCGCGCTACGCCGAGGGCAGCGTCGCCGTGCATCCCGCGCATTCCTTTCTGCTCGAGCCGGTCGCGGGAGATCGCTGGCTGGCCGCGGGCGATGCCGCCTCGGCCTACGATCCGCTGTCGTCGCGCGGCATCTGCAAGGCGCTGGCGAACGGAATCCACGCGGCCCGCGCGATGGCGGACCGGCTCGGCGGCGCGCGCGCGGGGTTCGATGCCTATGCCGCGTCGGTCGCGGCCGAGTTCGACTCATTCCTGCGCGCGCGGCGACATTTCTACGGACTCGAAACCAGGTGGCCGCGTTCGCCTTTCTGGCGGCGGCGGCGGGACGAGCCATTGCGCATGCGCGCCGCGTGAGGCGAAGAGCCGGCGGCGCGCGAACGGGGGTCGGAACGGAACCGCGCGGCCTTGACCGCGGGCGTTTCCGCATGGGGGTGACCATGAGCGAGCAAGTGGGGGAGTTCGAGCATCCGGAGCACGAAAGTAAAAGTCGCGGGAGGTGGTGGATCGTCCTGGCGAGGGACACCGTCGCGCTGGGTGGCGCCAGCCTGGAGATTCTCGAGAAGACCGTACGGTCGGTTCCGCGTGTTCCATCCCTGTTGCTCCACCTGAAACGGGATGTGACCAAGCTATTCTCGCAGGAATCGCAATCGATTCCGTACCGCTTCTTCAATTCGCACCACGTCCAGGACCTCAGCCTGATCTTCATCATCGTATCCGTCCTCGTAGTGCTGTTAGGCGTGTTCTCGGGCATCTACCTGAAACAAGTGGCTTGCGGCGCCGACGGTTGCTCCTCCCTAGGGTGGGGCGCGGTGTTCCTCGCTCACATCGGATCGATTTTCACGACAGCCGGTTCAGTGCTCGCGGGTTGGGGGGTGGTTGCCGCCTGGACCTATCAGGCCGCCAATCGGCGGCTCGGCGTCGTGGACCTGTTCGCCTCGGAGATCGCCAGCCTGTGCAACGTAATGGCGACATTCGACGCCGGCAGGCAGTTCGTCAGTCTCTACGCGCATCTGGATGAGGTCACCGATCAGACCCGGTTCGTCTCGGAGGAGAACTACTTCACGGTCTTTCAGGGCAACGCCTCCGACCTCGAAGTGCTCGACGGCAAGGCGGTGGTCCATGTCACCGCGTTCTACACCTATATGAAGTCGTTCCGAGACACGCTGCGGCGATTCGGGCGCACGCACAAAGGAGGTGACAACCCCAAGGACGACTCTCGTCATCAAGCACTTCGCAACGCGATGTACTGCCTCTTCTTGTCTCTCGAGAGCGCTCGCAAGGCGATTCACTTGCTCGTGGAATTTCCGCCACGACGCGCGGACCACTTGGCGGCCATCCTGCTCACCGAGCTCGTTTGCTTCAATTTTCTCGACAAAGAGTTCGCCGACGACTTCAAGCATCTGCGATTGGATCAGCGACGCGCCGACTACGCGAAGGAAGTCGGCCGGTTGCTCAACCACATCGACCGCGGCAAGACGGAAGATTGGGCGCGGGCACGGAGTTTGCGTGACGAGCTGTCGAAAAGATGGAACGAAATCCAAATAAAGGCAGCCTTAACCGCGGAAAAAGCGTAAGGGGCGAACTGCGCTCGCCAAACTCCGGACGGACGCCCGCCGCAGCCCATTGCCGCCGCATTCACCTCCCGGGCCGGGCCCGCGCGCCTCGCCCGCGAAGTTTGCCTTGCCGCCGGGCTTGGCGATGCCGGACACTCGCCGGACTATTTTCGGGGGCAGCGTGATCCATCCGCCCGGCCGGGGCGTATTGCAATGATGGGTTCACGTCCGAACGGGCGGCCTGGTATCGGGGGGCGCGGGGCCGGAAGCAATGCACATTGCCATAATCGGATCGGGGATCGCCGGCCTGTCCGCGGCCTGGCTCCTGTCCCGGCGCCACGCCGTGACGCTGTTCGAGCGCGAGCCGGCGCCGGGCGGACACAGCCGAACGGTCGATGTCGAAATCGACGGCGCCATGGTTCCGGTCGATACCGGCTTCATGGTGTTCAACGCGGCGACCTATCCCAATCTCACCGCGCTGTTCCGCCATCTCGGCATCGCCACCCGGCCGAGCCCGATGTCGTTCTCGGTATCGGTCGACGGCGGCGTCCTCGAATATGCCGGTTCCGGCTTGAATTCCTTTTTCGCGCAGCGGCGCAATATCCTGCGTGCCGCGCATTGGCGGCTGCTCGCCGATATATTGCGCTTCTACCGCGAGGCCGCTGCGCCGCCGCGGGCGGGCGCGCCGGGCGAGGATGCTTCGCTCGGCGATTGGCTTCTCGCGCGCCGCTTCTCGCGCGGCTTCATCGCCGATCATCTGCTGCCGATGGCCTCGGCGATCTGGTCGATACCGCCCGGTCTGGTATTGGAGCACGCGGCGGCCGATTTCCTGCGTTTCTTCGGCAATCACGGTCTGCTGACATTGCGCGGCCGGCCCGCCTGGCGTTGCGTCGCGGGCGGCAGCGCCGTCTATGTGCGCCGCATGAGCGCGGCGATCTCGGGCCGCGTGCATTGCGGCGGCGCCGTCGCCGCGATCCGCAGGGGGGTGCGGCGGGTCGAGGTCCGGCTCGCGTCCGGCGAGGCGCAGGATTTCGACCAGGTCGTGATCGCCGCCCATGCGGACCAGGCGCTGGCCTTGCTCGACGATCCCAGCGAAGCCGAACGAAACCTGCTCGGCGCCATCCGCTACCAGCGGAACCTGGCCTGCCTGCATGACGATACGGCGCTCATGCCGGCCCGGCGCTCGATCTGGTCGAGCTGGAACTACCGGTTCGATCGCGCCCGCGCGGAAGCGCCTTCCGTCACCTACTGGATCAACAAGCTGCAAGGCCAGAGCGCGCGCCGCCAACTGTTCGTGACTCTCAACCCGCCGGCCGATTCGATCCGGCCCGGCGGCGAAATCGACCGCATCGCCTTCGACCATCCGCTGTCCGACCGCGCGGCCTCGGCGGCGCGGCGGGAATTGTGGCGACTGCAAGGCCAGCGCGGCACCTGGTTCTGCGGCGCCTATTTCGGCGACGGATTTCACGAAGACGGGCTGCAAGCGGGACTGGCGGTGGCCGAGGCGCTGGGCGGTGTCCGCCGTCCCTGGCGGGTCGAGAATGAATCGGGCCGCATCCATCTCGGGCCGCTGGCGGAAAGTCTCCCGGTCGCCGAGCCGATGCGCGCTTTGGAGCCGGTCGCATGACTTGGGCCTCGGCGCTCTATGCGGGCACGGTCACCCACCGCAGGCTGCGGCCGCGCCGCCACGCCTTCTCCTATCGCATTTTCTGGCTGCTGATCGATCTCGACGAGCTGCCGATGCTCGACCGAAGCCTGCGTTTCTTCTCATGGCGGCGCTTCAATCTGTTCAGCTTCGACCAGCGGGATCACGGGTCGGGCGCGGCCGACCTGCGCGCCCATCTGCTCGATCGTCTGGCGGAGGCTGGGATCGAAGGCGCGATCGGATCGATCCGCCTGCTCTGCTGCCCGCGCGTGCTCGGCTATGTGTTCAACCCGATCTCCGTATTCCTCTTTCACCGGCCCGACGGAGGGATCGCCGCCACGCTCTACGAGGTGAACAACACCTTTGGCGACCGGCATTCCTATCTCGTGCCGGGCGGATGCGACGCCGAGGGTCTGCTGCGCCACCAATACGGCAAGCGGCTGCATGTCTCGCCCTTCATGGGCATGGACATGTCGTACCGGTTCGCGCTGCTGCCGCCGGGCCAGAAGGTCGTCCTCCACATCGATGCCAGCGATTCCGAGGGCAAGCTTCTGCATGCGGCGTTCACCGGATCGCGCCGCGACCTGACCGACGCTTCCATCCTCGCCGCCGCGTTGCGCTACCCGCTGGTCACCCTCAAGATCACGGCGGCGATCCATTGGGAAGCGGCGCGGTTGTTCGTCAAGCGGGTTCCCTTCCATCGCCGCCCGCCGCCGCCGGCCGCGCTCAGCGTCGGCGAATCGCGGAGCCGGGTGGCCGAGGCCGATCATGCTGGCGCCTGATCTCGATCATCCGTCGCGCGCCGCGATCGGGCCGCCCGGGCGCGGCCTCCGGCTGGCCGCGATGCGCGCGATCGCCGCCTGGGTCTCCGGCGGCGCGCTGACCGCCGGCTTCGGACCCAATGGCTCCTTGGAAATTTCGGCCGCCGGCGGGGAGGCTTCGGTGCGGATCGCGCGCTGGCGCGCCCTCGTCCGGCTGCTGGTCGGCGGCGATGTCGGATTCGCCGAAGCCTATATGGATGGCGATTGGAGCAGCCCCGATCTGGTGGCGGCGCTGCGCTTCGCCGCGCATGCCAAGGATCGGTTCGAGCAAAGGCTGCGCGGCGCCTGGCCGGCCCGGATGATCGGCCGCGCGCGGCATCGCCTGCGCGGCAACACCAGACGGGGCAGCCGGCGAAACATCGCCGCGCATTACGATCTCGGCAACGCGTTCTTCGCCCACTGGCTCGATGCCGGGATGACCTATTCCTCGGCCCTGTTCGCCCTAGGCGCGCAGACGCTGGAGGCCGCGCAGGCCGAGAAGGAACGCCGCGTCGCCCAGCTTCTGTCCTTGTCCGGAAGCGAGCGCGTGCTCGAAATCGGCTGCGGCTGGGGCGGTCTGGCGGAACACCTTGCCCGCAACGGCGCGGGCCATGTCACCGCGATCACCATTTCCGGCGCGCAGTATGAATATGCCGCGAGCCGGCTGGCGGCGCTGGGTCCCGACCGGATCGAGCTGCGCCTGCAGGATTACCGCGACGTCACCGGCGCCTTCGACCGCATCGCGTCGGTCGAGATGATCGAGGCGGTGGGCGAAGCCTACTGGCCGGTCTATTTCGCCACCCTGCGCGACCGGCTGAAGCCCGGCGGCGTCGCCGTTCTCCAGGCGATCACCATCGCGGACGACCGGTTCGAGACCTACCGCCGCGGCACCGATTTCATCCAGCGCTACATCTTTCCGGGCGGCCTGCTTCCCTCGCCCAAGCGCCTGCGCGAGCAGATCGAACGCGCGGGACTGTTGATCGAGCGGGTCGAGTCGTTCGGCGATTCCTACGCGCGCACCTTGAGCGAATGGCGGCGCCGCTTCCTGGCGGCATGGCCTGCGGTCGCCGATCTCGGCTATTCCGACAATTTCCGCCGCATGTGGGAATTCTATCTCGCCTATTGCGAGGCGGGATTCCGCGAATCCGTGGTCGATGTCGGACTGTTCCGCATCCGCAAGCCGGAAGGAGCGCGATGAGCGCGGAGTCGATCATGGCGATCGCCGCCCTCGGAATGTTCGCGGTGATGGCGGCGGCGTGGCGGACGGCGCGCGTCAGCGGAAACGGCGGCTGGATCGACGTCTACTGGTCGTTCGGCACCGGCGCGCTGGGCGCCGCGTTCGCGCTCGCGGGCGCCGATGCCGTCGGCCCGGTCGCGTGGCGCTGCATCGCCGTCGCGGCGTTGATCGCGGTTTGGGGCGCGCGGCTGGGCGCGTATCTGCTGGCGCGAACGGGGGGCCGCCATGAGGATGCGCGCTACGCCGAGCTGCGCCGGAGCTGGGGCGAGCGTCATGCCGCCCGCCTGTTCGCCTTTGCGATGGTCCAGGCGGTTGCCTCGATTTTGCTCGCGTTCGAAGTCCGGCTCGCCGCGCTCCGCCAGGGCGGGACCTGGCCCGCGCTCGACGCCGCCGGCATCGCGATCTTCGTCGTCGCCGTGCTCGGCGAGTCGATGGCCGACCGGCAGCTCGCCGCGTTCAAATCCGATCCGGCCAATCGGGGGCGCATCTGCGATGTCGGCCTGTGGGCCTGGTCGCGCCACCCGAACTATTTCTTCGAATGGCTGATCT
>JASHSH010000405.1 GCA_030040955.1 Rhodospirillales bacterium | reverse complement strand
GGCGGCGGGTTCAGGCGCGCTTGCGCTGCATCAGCGCGTAGATGGTGACCGACAGCGTGACCAGCAGCCCGTAGATGAACTGGGTCCAGAACCCGGTCAGCCCGACCGCGATGATGCCCGGCTCGAGCGAGGCGATGATCAGCACGCCGATGAAGGTGCCGATCATGGTGCCCTTGCCGCCGAACACCGAGGTACCGCCGATGAACACCGCGGCCAGCGTGGTGAGCAGATAGCCGTCGCCGGTGGTGTCCCAGAAGTACAGCATCTGGTTGAGCAGGAACACGACCGAAAGCGACGAGAACAAGCCGAGCTGGACGAAGCAAAGGATCTTCACCCGGTCGACATTGATGCCCATCATCCGCGCGCTTTCGGCATTGTCGCCGACGAACAGCACATGGCCGCCGAAGCGGTGGCGGCGATAGACCAGGCCGAGTCCGGCCGAGCAGACCAGGAACCAGACGAACTGCATCGGCACCAGGCCGAACAACTGGCCGACGAAGACCTTGTTCAGCGGATCGTCGACGATCTGCGCCAGCGGCACGCCCTTGCCCTGGGTGAGCACCACGGTCAACCCCCGCCACAGGAACATCGTGCCGATGGTGGCGACGATCGAGGGAATGCCCACCTTGGTCACCAGCAGGCCGTTGATCAGCCCGCCGATGCCGCCGATCACCAGGCAGGCGAGGAAGGCGAGCGCGAAGCTCTGGGTGGCGAGATAGGTCTCGGCGAAGCCCAGCCCGGCGAGCCCGTAGATCGAGGGGAAGGACAGATCGACCTCGCCCAGCGTGACGATGAAGGTGAGCGACATCGCCATGACCCCGAAGAACGGGATCGAGACCATGAACGAGCGGTAGATGTCGTAGGCGAGATAGACCCGGGGCTGGCCGACGATGAACAGGATGTAGAGCACGACCAGCATGGTCGCGGTGCTCAGCGGCACGCGGTAGCGCCGCGTCCAGTGCTCGCCCATCGGCGCGACCGCCCCGGCCATCGGCGTCACGCCACCTGTCCGGCGCGGTGCAGCTCGATCATGCGCTCGACCAGTTGCTCGCGGGTCAGCTCGTCGTGGCGGAAGCGCCCGACGATCTGGCCGCGGTCGAGGACGATGAACCGGTCGGCCACGTCGTAGACGTGGAAGATGTTGTGATCGATGAAGATCGCCGACTTGCCCCGGTCGCGGATGTTGCGCACGAAGCCGAGCACCTTTTCGGTCTCCATCAGCGAGAGACCCATGGTCGGCTCGTCGAGGATGATCAGCTCGGCGTCGAAGAACAGGGCGCGGCCGATCGCCACCCCCTGCTTTTCGCCGCCGGACAGGCCGCCGACCTCGCTGTCGACGGTGATCGCGCGCGAGGTGAAGCCCATGCGCCCGCGCAGCAGCGTCTCGGAGCGGCGCTTCTGCTCGGCGATGTCGAGGAAGCCCAGGAACCTGGTCACCTCGCGGCCGGCGAAGATGTTGCGCCACATCTCCTGCTTGTCGCCCAGCGCGCGCTCCTGATAGACGGCCTCGATGCCGCGGGCGCGCGAGGCGCGCACGTCGCGGAAGCGGACGCGCTCGCCCTTGAAATGGATTTCGCCGGCGCTGGGCGGATGGACCCCGGTGATGATCTTGATCAGCGTCGATTTGCCGGCGCCGTTGTCGCCGACCAGCGCGACGATCTCGCCCGGGTCGATGTCGAGATCGATCGCACGCAACGCCTCGATCCGCCCGAAATTCTTGCGGATGCCGCGCAGGGAAAGAACGTGCTGGGTCTCGCTCACGCCACCGGCCGAGAGAACAGCGGCCCGCCCGAAGGCGGGCCGCCCGTCACAATGTTAGCGGATGGCGTCCTTGGCAAGATCGGCGACGGGGCCGACATTGTCCTTGGTGATCAGCGCCGCGCCGGTGTCGATATGCAGGCCGGCGAAGCCGTACTTCGCGGTCAGGTAGAGCTGGAGGACCGGCAGATAGCCCTGCAGGAAGGGCTGCTGGTCGAGCACGACCGCGATATAGCCGTCCTTGATGCCCTGGACGGTGGCGGCCGACATGTCGAAGCCGCCCGCGCAGATCGCGCCCGGCGCCTTGTTCGCGCCCTTCATCAGGGCGGGAACCGTGCCGGTGAGCACGCCATGGTCGGTGACCAGGGCCTTCAGGCCGGGATGCGCGGCGACGAAGCTCGCGAATACCGGGATGCCCTGCGACCCGTCCTTGTTCACGGCGTCGGAGATTTCGAGATAGTCGACCTTCAGGCCGGCCTTCTCCGCCGCCTCCTTGGCGCCGCGGGTGCGCTCGCCGCGCCCCGGCTGGCCGAGCAGGCCCCAGACCAGGATTTCGTCGCCGCTCTTCAGCCCGCACTTCTTGATGGTGGCGTCGCCCGCCGCCCAGCCGGCCTGATAGAGCTCGGCGCCGACATAGCCGAAGCCGTTGGACTTGTAGGCGCCCTCGGCCTTGGGCAGCGACACGTTCTGGGCGGTGACGATGATGCCCGCCTTCTCGGCCTGGTCGATCAGCGCGTCCATCGCCTCGTCGCCCGGATGGCCCATGACCGCGATGCCGGTGGGCTTGCGGGCGATCGCCTCGCTGAGCTGCTGGACCATCTTCTGCGGGTTCCAGTCGGACCAGACATACTCGACGTCGCAGCCGGTCTGCTGCGCGGCCAGCTTGGCGCCGTTGTAGACGATGGTGGCGAAGGCATCGCCCTCGCCGCCGCCCGGGAAGAACACGAAATGCTTGCCGGCGCAGCTCATGTCGGCGGCCGAAGCCGAGCCGGCATTCGCCAACGCGCCCACGATCATGGCGAGGCCAAGCCCCGCCAAGCGGATGATATTGCTCATGTTTACGCCTCCCTCGGTGAGTCGGCGGCGGGGTGGTGGTGGCCGCCGATCCCGTTGTTCGTATGATATTACTTTATCCCCGGCCCCGAGCCGCGTCGAGAGAAGTTGTTGGGATTCTTGCCGGCCCGGCGGGCGCGGCCGGGCGGGTCGGGGCGGGGATTATTGCGCCGGCGCGGGTTCGGGGAGTTGCGCCTCCTCGCCGCGCCGGGCCTCCATCTGGCGGCGCCACATCGCGGCGTAGATGCCCTCGCGCGCCAGCAGCTCGGCATGCGCGCCGCGTTCGACGATGCGCCCCGCCTCGAGCACGAGAATCTGGTCCGCCCCGACCACGGTGGAGAGCCGGTGCGCGATCACCAGCGTGGTGGTGCCCGCCGAGACCGAATCGAGGCTCGCCTGGATCTCCTTTTCGGTCTTCGAATCGAGTGCCGAGGTCGCCTCGTCGAAGATCAGGATGCGCGGGCGTTTGAGGATGACGCGCGCGATCGCCACCCG
Organism: Rhodospirillales bacterium; assembly: GCA_030040955.1. GTDB lineage: Bacteria > Pseudomonadota > Alphaproteobacteria > Rhodospirillales > Magnetospirillaceae > JASHSH01. The sequence continues at coordinate 2,471 of JASHSH010000405.1, read as the reverse complement.
CTGCTTCTCCCCGCCCGAGAGCTTGAGCCCGCGCTCGCCCACCCTTGTCGCGTAGCCGTCGGGCAGCGAGACGACGAAATCGTGGATGCGGGCGAGCCGCGCCGCCTCCTCCATCTCGGCCTGCGACGCGCCGGGACGGCCGTAGAGGATGTTGTAGCGGATCGTGTCGTTGAACAGCACGGTATCCTGCGGGACGATGCCGATGGCGCGGCGCAAGCTCGCCTGCGTGAGATCGCGGAGATCGTGCCCGTCGACGCGGATCGCGCCCCCGGTGACGTCGTAGAAGCGGTAGAGCAGGCGCGACAGCGTCGACTTGCCGGCGCCCGAGGCGCCGACCACGGCGACCATCCGCCCGGGCGCGACGCGGAAGCCGAGATCCTCGAGAATCGGCCGGCGCGGATCGTAGGCGAAGCGCACATGGTCGAACTCGACGGCGCCGGGGCCGGGCGGCAGGACGATCGCGCCCGGCGCGTCCTCGATCTCGCGCTCGACGCGCAGCAGCCGCATCATCTGCTCGATGTCGGCGAGCGACTGGCGGATCTGGCGGTAGACGAAGCCGAGGAAATTGAGCGGCAGATAGAGCTGCACCAGATACGAGTTCACCAGCACGAAATCGCCCACCGTCATCCGCCCGGCGGCCACGCCCTGCCCGGCCATGATCATCACCGCGGTGAGGCCGACGGCGATCACCGCGCCCTGGCCGATATTGAGCGCGGAGAGGCTGGTCTGGCTGCGCACCGCGGCGCGCTCGTAGAGCGCGAGCGCGGAATCGAAGCGGCGCGCCTCGTGCTCCTCGTTGTTGAAGTATTTGACGGTCTCGTAGTTGAGCAGGCTGTCGATGGCTTTTGCATTCGCCTCGGTGTCGCGCTCGTTCATCTCGCGGCGGAACTTGGTGCGCCACTCGGTCACCGTGACCGTGAAGCCGATATAGAAGAGGATGGTGACTAGGGTGACCGCGGCGAAGGCGAAGGAATAGAGCTTCCACAGCACGGCGCTGACCAGTGCCAGCTCGACCAGCGTGGGCAGCACATTGAACAGCATGAACGAGAGCAGGAAGGTGATGCCGGCGGTGCCGCGCTCGATCGCCCGGCTCATGCCCCCGGTCTGCCGGTCGAGATGGAAGCGCAGCGCGAGCGAATGCAGGTGGCGGAAGGTGTCGAGCGCGATCGAGCGCACCGCCCGCTGCGCCACCTTGGCGAACAGCGCGTCGCGCAGCTCGCCGAAGGCCTGGCCGGCGACCCGCAGCCCGCTATAGGCGAGGATCAGCGCGATCGGCGCGACGATGAGGACGGAGGCGTGCGGGCTGAGCGCGTCGACCGCGCGCTTGTAGTAGAGCGGCACCGCCACGGTGGCGAGCTTGGCCACCAGCAGGCAGGCGAGCGAGGCCGCCACGCGGGCGCGCAGCTCGAAGGATTGGCGCGGCCAGAGATGGGGCAGCAGGCCGCGGATGGCGCGAAGCTGCTCGCTTTCCATCGCCCATCCTCGCCCGCGCACCCTTGGGGGGTCAATCGGCCGGCGGCAGCTTTTCCGCCATCGCGTTCAGCACCGCCTCGACGCGCGGCCTGAGGGTGGCCATCGAGGGCGGCTTGACGATATAGCCGCTGACCGCGTGCTCCTTGGCGAACACCACCGTGTCGCGCTGCGCGTCCGCGGTGAGGAAGATCACCGGCGTGCCCTTGACCTCGTCGATCTTCATCTCGCGCAGCTGCTTGAGGAAGGCGAGTCCGTCGACCGGCTCCATATGCACGTCGCACAGGATCAGATGCGGCCGCATGCGCACCACCTCGACCAGACCCTCGCCGCCATGCGCGGCCTCGGTCACCAGCCGAATGCCCATCTGGCGCAGCAGGCTCTTGATGATGGTGCGTGTGTGCTGCTCGTCCTCGACGACGAGGACCTTCAGTTTGGCGTAGTCGAGCTGCGAAACCATCGCGTCATCCTCCCGTGCCGGCCGCGCGGCGCAGCGCATCCGCCGCTTCGCGCAGTTCGGCATGCGTCGCGGGCAAGGCGCTGTGCAGCAGGCCGGCGGTGTCGAGATCGTTGTCGTCGAGCCGGTCCTGCATGTCGGCGGCGATCTGTCCGAGCCGGCGCGCGCCCGCCGAGCGCGCGGCGCCCTTGAGAGCATGCGCGGCCTTGCGCGCGCGCGGCGCGTCGCCCGCGGCCAGGCCGGCGGAGATGTCGCCGATCATGCGCGGGATGTCGGCGACGAAGCCGTCGAGGAACTGGGCCGCATCGTTGTTCCAGCCGCCGAACGGCTCGCTCAGCTGCGCGAGATCGATGATCTCGGGGTCGATTTCGGCCGCCTCCGCCTCCGTCTCCGCCGTCTCGGGTTCCGGCGCGCGGGGCCGCGATTCGTCCGGCTCGGGGCGGCGGCGGAGCGCGAGTGCCCGCGGGTTGAGCCGCTCGAGCGTGGCGGTCAGCTCGCCGCTGTTGATCGGCTTGGTCAGATATCCGTCCATGCCGGCGTCGCG
>JASHSH010000039.1 GCA_030040955.1 Rhodospirillales bacterium | reverse complement strand
GTGACCTCGGAACAGGCGCTGGCCGATGCCACCGACTTCACCGCCGTCCTTCCCGGCGGAAAGCAGGTTCCCGCCCGCCTGGCCGGGCGCGATCCCGGCACCAATGTCGCCGTGCTGCGGCTGGAGGCTGCCGCGAAGCCGATCGAGTCCGCGCCGGCGCTGCCGGTCGGCGCGCTCGCCATGCTGCTCGGCGCCGACGGCGAGGGCGGACCCATCGCCCGGCTTTCGCTGGTCCGCCGCACCGGGGCCGAATGGCACAGCATGGCCGGGGGCCGCATCGAGCGCTTGGTCGTGCTCGACGGCCGGCCCGACAGCGCGACCGAAGGCGGCGCGGTGCTCGATGCGCGCGGCCGGCTGATCGGCATGGCGACCGAAGGCGCGCGCCGGCGCATCCTCGCCATCCCCGTCGAGACCATCGCCCGCGTTGTAGAGCCGTTGCTGGCCGAGGGCCGCATCGCGCGCGGCTGGCTCGGCGTCGCCGTGCAGCCGGTGGGCCTGCCCGAGAATCTGCGCGCGACGGCCGGGCGCGAGGCCGGGCTGATGGTCGCCTCGCTGTCCGTGGGCGGTCCGGCCGAGAAGGCGGGGCTGCTGCCCGGCGACATCCTGCTCAGCCTCGACGGCGAAGTCGCGGGCGGCGTGCGCGCGCTCGCCCGCCTGCTCGGGCCGGATCGCGTCGGCAAGCGGAGCACTCTCCGCCTGCTGCGCGGCGGCGAGGCACGCGAAATCGGCGTCACCGTAGAGGCGCGGCCCTGACATGGGCCGAGCGGCATGATCCTACGGGTACGGGTGCGGGTGCGGGCGGCGGACGAGGCGCGAATGCGCGCGCTCGCCGGCCTCGTCGAATCCGCCGGTCATCTGGTGGACGCGGAGTCGCCGCAGGTCGTGCTCGCCGATGAATCTGTCGGTCTCAACGGGGATGGCCTGCCGCGCGTCGTGATCTCCGGCGAGGATGGCGAGGGGAGCGAGGAGGAGGGGGCGGCCGGCTGGCTGCCCGATCCGCCGAGCCCGGCGCAGCTCGATGCCGCCTTGCGCGCCGCCGTCTCGGGCCTCGCCGTGCGTCCGCGAGCCCCGCGGCCCAACGGACGCGCGCGCGGCTTCCGCGCCGCCGTCGAAACGCCGCCGCTCACGCCGCGCGAGCTTGACATACTCGGCGCGCTCGGCGACGGGCTTTCGAACAAGGAAGTCGCGCGTCGGCTCGGCATTTCCGCGCACACCGTCAAGTTCCACCTGGAGACGATCTTCCGCAAGCTCGACGCCGCCAGCCGCGCCGAGGCGGTGGTCAAGGGCCTGCGCAGCGGCGCGATCGAGCTTTAGGGTCTTCGCTCGCCCTTCGAGACAGCCGCCGCTCTCGCGGCGGCTTCCTCAGGACTAGGTACCGAGGGTGTCGGGCCTCATGCTGAGCCGGCGCAGAGCGCCGAGTCGAAGGATGACGCCTTGACGCACGCCGCCCTCTCACCCCATCCCATGCGTGCGCGAATAGGAGCTCGGCGCGGGCGAGCGCCAGCCGGCGAGAGCGCCGGGCGCGGGGCGCAATATCTCGACCTTGAGCGGATGGCATCTCGCGGCGTCGTCGGAATGGGTCGCGCCGCAATCGCCGCCCGGGCAGGCGGATAGCGCGCAAAGCAGGTCGATCTCGGCCAGGAATTCGATGAAGTCGCCGGGCCGCACCGGGCTCGCTTTCATGAAATACTGGTGCGTGTCGCGCGTGTAGTCGGTGCACATGAACACGTTCATCACGTCGTGCACATGCAGCTCGGCCTCGCGCGCGGGAACGCCCAGTTCGGCGGCGAGCGCGCGCGCCAGGTTCGAGTGGCAGCAGCGGTGATACTCCTCGCCCTTGAGCAGCAGATTCGTATAGGGATCGCAGCGCGTGCCGATCACATCGTGCACGCCGGCCCCGTCCGCGTCCCATCCGTACCAGGCGAGCGTGTCGTGCGTGATGGTGGCGAGCGGCCGCAGGCTGGGCAGCGTGCTCCATAGCCGGTCGCCGGTGCTGACATGGGTCGCGTGCAGCGCCCGCGTCTTGCCGCTGAAGAACCTCTCGCCGAGATCGGCCGCGTTCCACAGATTGAGATCGCCGACCTGCGCTCCCTCGACGCTGACGATGCGGAAGAAGCTGCCGGCCGGCACGCGGAAGGTGCGCGCCTCGCGTGGCGGCACCAGCAGCTCGGAGACGCGGGTGAGGGTCGCGCGCGCCGCCTCGTATGCGCTCGCATCGAACCTGGGCAACCGGTCCACCGCATAGACGATCACCGGCTTGGCGCCGCGCCGCCGGGCGGCGTCGGCCGGTTCGCGGATCGATTCCGTCATCATTTCCTCCCGCTTAGCTAACCGCCAACCGTATCGAGGGCGTCCAGCAGATCGCGCACGGCGCTCGACAACAACACGCGGCGTCTCGCCGAGAGGTTACGCAGTCCGGCCCGCCGCCAGCGTTCGGCCAGGCGTTCGACGCGCGCGGCCGTGCCGCTCACCGCGTCGAATCCGAACACGCCGCCCGCGCCGGCGAGCGCGTGCGCCAGATCCTCGATCTCGGTCATCGGGCGCGCGAAGCCCGACCCGGCGTGGTTCACCCGCGCCGCCAGGCGAGCGATGCGCGCGCGATCCCGCGCCGCCCGCGCCGCGAAGGCGGCGTCGGGATCGTCGAATGCCTCGGCGAGTGGGGGCGCCTTGCGGCGCCGCGCGCGCCTCATTGCGCCTTCTTGTCGAGCCGGTAGCCGACCCCGCGCCGGGTCTCGATCACCGCCTGCGCTCCAGCGCGGCGCAACGCGCGGCGCAGATTGTGGATATGGACCTCGACCGAGTTCGAGGTCACCTCCTGTCCGAATCCGTACAGGGTTTCCTCGATATGGCGCTTGGGCAGGACATGGCCGCCGCGTTCGACCAGGAGGCGCAGCAGCCGGACTTCCTGCCGCGCCAGATCGAGCGGCCGGCCGGCCACGCTCGCCTCCAGCCCGTCGCGGTCGAATTCGATGTCGGCGAAGTTCGGCCCGTCCGCGACCATCGCGTCGGGGCGGCGACGCAGCGCGAGCAGGCGGGCGCGCAGCTCGGCCAGCGCGAAGGGCTTGACCAGATAGTCGTCGGCGCCGGCCTGCAATCCCGCCACCCGGTCCGCCACCCGCCGCCGCCCGGTGAGGATCAGGATCGGCACTTTCACCTCGCGCGCGCGCAGCTCGCGTACCAGCTCGAGCCCGTCGCGGTCGGGCAGCCGCAGATCGGCGATGATGGCGGCGTAGCGCACGTCGAGGGCGGCGTGCAGCCCGCTCTCCGCCAAGTC
>JASHSH010000404.1 GCA_030040955.1 Rhodospirillales bacterium | reverse complement strand
GAGGCCTGGGCGTTCTCCTCCACCTGCTCGGGCCGGGTCGCGCCGATGATGGCGGAGGCGACCTCGGGCCGGCGCAGCACCCAGGCGAGCGCGAACTGGGCGAGGCTGAGGCTTGCCCGCGCCGCCAAGGGCTTGATCTGCTCCACCGCCTCGAGCAGGCGCTTGGTCAGCCGGCCGGGGCCGAGGAACGCGCCCATCGCCGGGTGCGCGGCGCGCGAATCGGCGGGCGGCGGAGCGCCGGCCTTGTACTTTCCGCTCAGGATGCCCTGGGCGAGCGGCGACCAGACGATCTGCGAGATGCCGTTCTCCTTGCACAGCGCGAAAATGTCGCGCTCGGGGCGCGGCCAGAGCAGCGAGTATTGCGGCTGGCTGGAGACGAATTTGGCCACGCCGGCCATCGCCACCGCCGCCTGGATCTTGTCGGCCGGCCATTCGCTGAAGCCGATGAAGCGCGTCTTGCCGGCGCGCACCGCCTCGGTCAGCGCCTCCATGGTTTCGGCTAGCGGTGTCTCGGCGTCGTAGCGGTGGCACTGGTAGAGATCGACATGGTCGGTGCGCAGACGCTTGAGCGACGCTTCGAGCTGCTTGCGCACCTGCGCGCGGGAGAGCCCGCGGTCGGCCGCCGACATCGGGAAATAGAGCTTGGTGGCGAGGACGTAGGAATCGCGCCGCACCCCGGCGAGGGCCTCGCCGAGCAGGCTCTCCGCCCCGCCGCGTCCATAGACATTGGCGGTGTCGACCAGGGTGATGCCGACATCGAGCGCCTTGCGCACGCAGGCGAGCGCGGGGCCCTTGTCGACCCCGGCGCCGTAGGTGAGCCACGAGCCGAGCGCGATTTCGGAAACCAGGATGCCGCTCGATCCCAACGGCCGGTAGCGCATGACAATTCCTCGCTTCGGTCGGCCGCGGACGGGCGTGGCGGCGTTTGCGCGGGGCCGGCGGCGGGGCTAAGGTCGCCGCCCCAGCCAATCCATCCAGCCCGACGGGAACGCGCCATGAAGACCAAGCCGAAGTCTACGGCCAAGGACGCCTACAAGACCATCGCCGAATACGAGAAGCCCTACGTCGATCTGATCGGCTTCGTGCCGCCGCGCATCAAGCACCGGCTGCGGCTGGGCAAGGACTGCGATCCCGAGGTGCTCGACATGGTCGAGGCGATCCGGATGAAGGCGATGTATCCGGCCTCGATGGACACCAAGACCGCGCAGCTGATCCTGTTCGGCCTGCTGCTGTCGCACCTCGCCCCGGCCTCGGAATATCACGGCCGCGCGGCGGTGCGCGCCGGCGCGACCAAGGACGAGCTGCACGACGTGGCCGGTCTCGCCTTCCTGTTCCGCGGCCTGCCCGCCTTCAATCTGGGCGCCGAGCTGATCAACAAGATTTTCGACGAGGCGCCGGCGAAGTAGGGGGCGCGGCTCCTCGACTCCACCCCACCCTGTCCCTCCCCGTAATAGGGGAGGGGACGTGCACGAAAGTTGAAACCCCTCCCCCTCTGCGGGGAGGGGCAGGGGTGGGGGCGGGCGAAGCGGGATGCGCCCGCCCGGCCTCCCGCCTTATTCTTCGGCCTTCTCCGTCTTCTCGGCCTTGTCGGTCTTCTCTTCCTTGGCCTTGGTGAAGGCGGCGCCGAGGATATCGCCGAGCGAGGCGCCGGAATCCGACGAGCCGAACTCGGCCATCGCTTGCTTCTCCTCGTCGATCTCGCGCGCCTTGATCGAGAGGGTGAGCTTGCGGGTGGCCTTGTCGATCGCGGTCACCTTGGCGTCGACCTTCTCGCCCACGGCGAAGCGGTCGGGCCGCTGCTCGGAGCGTTCGCGGCTCAGCTCGCTCTTGCGGATGAAGCCGCTCATGCCCGAGGCCGAGACCTCGATGCCGGATTCGGTCACCTGGGTCACCGTGCAGGTGACCACGTCGCCCTTCTTGACCTTGGCGGCGGCGTCCTTGAACGGGTCCTCGCCGAGCTGCTTGACGCCGAGGCTGATGCGCTCCTTCTCGACATCGACGTCGAGCACCTTCGCCTTCACCACCTGGCCCTTCTTGTAGTCGGCGATCGCCTGCTCGCCCGGCCGCTGCCAGTCGAGGTCGGACAGGTGGATCATGCCGTCGATGTCGCCGGGCAGCCCGATGAACAGGCCGAACTCGGTGATGTTCTTGATCTCGCCCTCGACCGTGCTGCCGACCGGATATTTGGCGGTGAACGCCTCCCACGGATTGGCCATGGTCTGCTTGAGGCCGAGCGAGATGCGCCGCTTCTGCGCGTCCACGTCGAGCACCATGACCTCGACTTCCTGCGAGGTGGCGACGATCTTGCCGGGATGCACGTTCTTCTTGGTCCACGACATTTCGGACACGTGCACCAGCCCCTCCACGCCTGGCTCCAGCTCGACGAAGGCGCCGTAGTCGGTGATGTTGGTGACGCGGCCCTTGAACTTGGTGCCGACCGGATACTTGGCCTCGACGCCCTCCCAGGGGTCGGCCTCGAGCTGCTTGATGCCGAGCGAGATGCGCTGGGTCTCCGGGTTGAAGCGGATCACCTGCACCTTCACGGTCTGGCCGATATGCAGCGCCTCGCTCGGATGATTGATGCGCTTCCAGGCGATGTCGGTCACATGCAGCAGACCGTCGACCCCGCCCAGATCGACGAAGGCGCCGTAGTCGGTGATGTTCTTGACCACGCCCTCCAGCACCTGGCCTTCCTTCAGGCTCTCGATCAGTTCGGAGCGCTGCTCGGCGCGGGTCTCCTCCAGCACGGCGCGGCGCGAGACCACGATATTGCCGCGCGAGCGGTCCATCTTGAGAATCTGGAACGGCTGTGGCGTGTTCATCAGCGGGCCGATGTCGCGCACCGGGCGGATGTCGACCTGGCTGCCCGGCAGGAACGCCATGGCGCCCGAGAGATCGACGGTGAAGCCGCCCTTCACCCGGCCGAAGATCACGCCGGTGACGCGCTGATTGTCCTGGAACGCGCGTTCGAGCTGGTTCCACGCCTCCTCGCGCCGCGCCTTCTCGCGGCTGAGGATCACCTCGCCGTTGCGGTCCTCGTAGCGCTCGACGAACACCTCGACCTCGTCGCCGGGCTTGATCTCGGGCGTCTGGCCGGGAAGCGCGAACTCCTTGAGCGAGATGCGGCCCTCGGACTTGAGGCCGACATCGATCACCGCATTGTCGCCCTCGAGGGCGACCACGCGGCCCTTGACCACGGCGCCTTCGAAGGCGGCCCCGCCCCCCATGCTCTCGTCGAGCAGGGCGGCGAAATTCTCGGTTGTCGGGGAGGAGGCGGTGGCGACGTCGCTCATGCGACCAGTCCTTTCAATCTTCTGTACCTGCCGCCGGTTGTCTCCGGCGGTCTCGCGGCGGGGCGGAATTCGCGCCGGACCCCGCCGCGGGGCCCGGCCGAAGGCGGTGCTCATACGCCAAGCGGGAACGGGAGTCAATCGGAGCGGTTACGGCCGGGGTGGCGCGGCCGCTGCCGAGGCTAGGCGCGCGTCCCACGCGGTTGGCGCGAGCCAATGGCGCCGAAATCGACACCGCTGGCGTCGGCGCGAGCGGACAATGTCTTGAACGGGGGTCGGTCGGGCAGGCCGTCAGGTCGAGGCGGCCAGAAACGCGCGGATTTCGGCGGCGAGACTTTCCTGAAGCGAGCGAAATGCGTCGATCTCCGCGGAATCGACCGTTCGTCCCCGGCGCAGCTTCTCCTCGATTGCGCGCGCCGAGGCGAGCAGATCGTCGGCCGCGATCTGCCCCGCCGTTCCCTTCGCGGCGTGGATCACCTGTGTCATCGCGTCCCGATCGCCGCGCGCCAGCGCATTCGCCAGCCGGGGCGCATCGTCCTTGTGTTGTTCCAGGGCGGCGCGCAGCAAATGCAGGAACATCGCCTCGCGTCCCTTCACGCGTCCCAGCAGCGTGGCCACGTCTATGCTGGGCATCGCGCGCGACGCGATCGCGGCGAAATCGCCCGCGGCCGGCGCGCCGGTCGGAGCCGCGCTCGACCGCGCCGAGCGCTGCG
>JASHSH010000403.1 GCA_030040955.1 Rhodospirillales bacterium | reverse complement strand
CATCGGCATGGTGTTTCAGCATTTCTCGCTGTTCGAGTCCTTGACCGTGGTGGAGAACATCGCGCTCGGCCTCGACGATCCGGGCCCGGTGCGCGAACTGGCGCGCCGGGTGACCGAGGTCTCGCAGCGCTACGGCCTTGCCCTCGAGCCGACCCGGCATGTGCACACGCTTTCGGTCGGCGAGCGTCAGCGGGTGGAGATCGTGCGCTGCCTGCTCGGCGAGCCGCGGCTGCTGATCATGGACGAGCCGACCTCGGTGCTGACGCCGCAGGAGGTCGAGCGGCTGTTCGAGACGCTGCGCCGCCTCGCTGCCGAAGGGCGCACCATCCTCTATATCAGCCACAAGCTCGAGGAGATTCGCGCGCTGTGTGACCGCGCCACCGTGCTCCGCGGCGGCCGCGTGGTCGGCAAGTGCGACCCGAAGACGACGAGCGCGCGGGTGATGGCCGAGATGATGATCGGCACCGAGCTTTCCTCGCCGCAGCGGCTGGGACCGGCGCGCGAGGGCGCGCCGATGCTCGAGCTCATGCGCCTCTCCACCACCTCGGACGATCCGTTCGCCACGAACGTGAAGGCCGCGAGCCTGGTGGTGCGCGCGGGCGAGATCGTCGGCATCGCCGGGGTGGCCGGCAACGGCCAGGCCGAGCTGCTTGCCGCGCTCTCCGGCGAGGAGCTGCTGCCCGAACCCGGCATGGTCAAGATCGAGGGCAGGCCGGTTGGCCATCTCGGACCGCGGGACCGGCGCCTGATGGGGCTCGCCTTCGTGCCCGAGGAGCGGCTGGGCCGCGGCACCGTGCCCGAGATGACCCTCGCCGACAACGCGCTGCTCTCCGGCTACACCGTGGCCGAACTCGGCATGCTCAGGGCGGGCGTGGTCCGCTTCGATCGGGCGCGGGCCTATGCCGTCCAGGTGATCCAGCGTTTCAACGTCGCCGCGCGCGGCCACCACAGCCCCGCGCGCAGCCTCTCCGGCGGGAACCTGCAGAAGTTCATCATCGGCCGCGAGATGCTCCAGAAGCCGCGTCTGCTGGTCGCGGCGCAGCCGACCTGGGGCGTGGACGCGGGCGCCTCTTCGGCCATCCGCCAGGCGCTGATGGACATGGCCCAGGGCGGCACCGCGGTGCTGGTGGTGTCGCAGGACCTCGACGAGCTGTTCGAAATCTGCGACCGCATGGCGGTGATCTACCACGGCAGGTTGTCGCAAACGGTGGAGGTCAAGTCGACCTCGGTCGAGCAGGTCGGCCTGCTGATGGGCGGCGTGTTCGGGACCGCGCCCGACGACGAGGACCAGCATGCTCCGGCTTGAGCCGCGCGCCCAGCCCTCGACCGCGATGCTGTTCGCCACCCCGCTGCTGGCGGTGGCGCTGACCCTGATCGCCGGACTGATCCTGTTCGCCATCCTCGGCGTCGACCCGCTGGCCTCGCTCTATGCGTTCTTCGTCGCCCCCGTCGAGACCTGGTACGGGGTCGCCGAACTGTGCGTGAAGGCCACGCCCTTGATCCTGTGCGCGGTCGGCCTGGCGATCGCGGTGCGCGCCAACGTGTGGAACATCGGCGCCGAGGGCCAGTTGATCATGGGAGGCATTTGCGGCGGCGGCGTGGGCCTGTTCGCCCCGGAGGGCGACTGGGTGCTGCCGGCGATGTTCGTCGCCGGCGCGCTGGGCGGCGCGGTGTGGGGGGCGATCCCGGCCCTGCTCAAGACCCGGTTCAACGCGAGCGAGATCCTCACCAGCCTGATGCTCACCTATGTCGCGCAGTACCTGCTGATCTATCTGGTGCGTGGGCCGTGGCGGAACCCGCAGGGCTTCAATTTCCCGCAGACCAAGGAGTTCGACAGCTACGCCTCGATCGCGCCGTTGATCGAGGGCACCCGGCTCGGCATCGGCTTCGTGGTCGCGCTGCTGGTCGCGGTCGGCGGCTGGCTGCTGCTGTCGCGCTCGTTCCTCGGCTTCCAGATCAAGGTGGTCGGACTGGCCGCGCAGGCCGCCGGCTATGCGGGATTCAGCGAGAAGCGCGCGATCTGGGCGACGCTGGTCCTGTCGGGCGCGCTCGCCGGCGTGGCCGGGCTCAACGAAGTGGCCGGCCCGATCGGCCAGCTGCTGCCCTCGATCTCGCCGGGCTACGGATTCACCGCGATCATCGTTGCCTTCCTGGGCCGGCTGCATCCCTTGGGCTGCATCATCGCCGCGCTGCTGATCGCGCTCTCCTATATCGGCGGCGAGCACGCGCAGATGTCGATGAATCTTCCGGTCGCGGTGGCCAGCGTGTTCCAGGGCATGCTCCTGTTCTTCCTGCTCGCCTGCGAGGTGCTGATCCGCTATCGCGTTCGCACGCGCCGCCAGCTGGCGCGCGGATGAGGCGGCCATGCATGAGCTGACCGCGATCCTGCTCACCACCGTGCTGGCCTCCACCCCGATGCTGTTCGCCGGACTCGGCGAGCTGGTCACCGAGAAGTCCGGCGTACTCAATCTCGGCGTCGAGGGCATGATGTTGATGGGCGCGGTGGTCGGCTTCGCGATCACCACCGTCACCGGCCATGCCAGCCTGGGAATCCTCTGCGCGGCGGTCGCCGGCGCGGCGGCGAGCGCGATCTTCGGCGTGCTGACCCTGCTTCTGCTGGCCAATCAGGTCGCCTGCGGGCTGGCGCTGACGATTTTCGGGGTCGGCCTCTCCGCGCTGGTCGGCAAATCCTTCATCGGCTCGCCGCTCGAGCGCATTCCCCAGCTGCACGTGCCGGGATTGTCGGATGTCCCGCTGATCGGGCCGCTGATCTTCGGGCAGGACGCGCTGGTCTATCTCTCGATCGCGATCGCCGTGGCCGTGCATCTGTTCCTCAACCGCACCCGCCCCGGGCTGATCGTCCGCGCGGTGGGCGAGAACCACGACGCGGCGCACGCGCTCGGCTATCCGGTGATCCGCATCCGCTTCCTCGCCATCCTGTTCGGCGGCGCGATGGCGGGAATCGGCGGAAGCTATCTCTCGCTCGCCTACACGCCGCTGTGGAACGAGGGGATGACCGCCGGCCGCGGCTGGATCGCGCTCGCCTGCGTCACCTTCTCGACCTGGCGCTCGTCGCGCATCGTGCTCGGCGCCTATCTGTTCGGCTTCTTCACCATCGCGCAGTTGCACGCGCAGGCAATCGGCGTTCCGGTGCCGCCCGAATTCCTGTCGATGGCGCCCTATCTGGCGACGATCCTGGTCCTCGTGCTGATCTCCCGAAAGGCGAGCCTGGTGCGGATGCATGCGCCGGCCTGCCTGGGCAAGGTGTTCCACTCGGCGGGCTGAAATTCGTTCGGTTGCCCAAGGCTTGGGCAGGTCCGACAAATCGCTTGCTCACTGGGCATGCCGCACTGCAATATGACGTTTAGGCTTCAATTCTGAGGGGAGAGAATTCGCCATGACATTCGTGAGCAGGCTCCTGGCCACCACCGCCGCCGTCG
>JASHSH010000402.1 GCA_030040955.1 Rhodospirillales bacterium | reverse complement strand
GGGCCGCGCGCTCGGCCCCGATCTGCCTTTGCTTGCCCGCGACGGCGGATTCATCGCCGCGCATTATCATGCCGGACTCGACGAGCAGCGCGCCTTGCGCGACGAAAGCCGCCGCCTGATCGCGGCGCTCCAGGCGCGCTATGTCGAGACGAGCGGGGCAAGCGCGCTCAAGATCAAGCACAACAACGTGCTCGGCTACCACATCGAGGTGCCGCCCAGGCAGGCCGAGCGCATGGGCGAGCCCTTCATCCACCGCCAGACCGTGGCCTCGTCGGTGCGCTACACCACGGTGGAATTGGGCGAGCTGGAGGGACGCATCCGCGGCGCCGCCGAGCATGCGCTCGCCATCGAGCAGCAGCTGTTCGCCGACCTGGTCGGCGAGGTGGCGGCGCGCGCCGAGGACATCGCCCGCGCCGCCCGCGCGCTCGCCCGCATCGACCTTGCCGCCGCGCTCGCCGAACTCGCGGTGGATCGGAATTACGTGCGTCCGCAGCTCGAGGACGGCGCCGCATTCTTTGTCGAGGGCGGGCGACATCCGGTGGTGGAAGCGGCCTCGACCGAGCCCTTCGTCGCCAACGACTGCGACCTGGCGCCCGAGCGTCGACTCTGGCTGCTGACGGGGCCGAACATGGCCGGCAAGTCGACCTTTCTGCGCCAGAACGCGCTGATCGCGATCCTCGCCCAGATGGGCAGCTATGTGCCCGCCCGCGCGGCGCGCATCGGCACGGTGGACCGGCTGTTCAGCCGGGTGGGCGCGGCCGACGATCTCGCCCGCGGCCGCTCGACCTTCATGGTCGAGATGGTGGAGACCGCGGCGATATTGAACCAGGCGGGGCCGCGTTCGCTGGTCATCCTCGACGAGATCGGTCGCGGCACCGCGACCTTCGACGGCCTCTCGATCGCCTGGGCGGTGGTCGAGCATCTGCACGAGGTGAACCGCTGCCGCGCGCTGTTCGCCACGCATTACCACGAGCTGACCGCGCTGGCCTCGCGCCTGCCCGCGCTCGCCTGCCACGCGATGCGGGTGAAGGAGTGGAAGGGCGAGGTGGTGTTCCTGCACGAGGTGGCGCCGGGCACGGCGGAAGCTTCCTACGGCGTGCATGTGGCGCGCCTGGCCGGGCTGCCCGACGCGGTGGTGGGCCGCGCCGAGGAAATTCTGCGCACGCTCGAATCGGGCGAGCAATCGGGCGCGCTCGCCCGGCTGGCCGACGATCTGCCCCTGTTCGCCGCTGCGCGGCCCAAATCGGCGGGCGCGCGCGGACGCGGACCTTCGCCCGCCGAGGAGCTGCTGGCCGCGGTGAACCCGGATGCGCTTTCGCCGAAGGAAGCGCTCGAGCTGCTCTACAAGCTCAGGGGATTGGCGGGGAAGGAGGGGGAGTAAAGACCGGAGCCGTCATGCCCGGGCGGGCGAAGCCGGTCTTTGTTCCTCGATGAAGCGCATCCTTCGACTCGGCGCTTCGCGCCGGCTCAGAATGAGGATAAGGCCAACAGATAAGCCTCCCTCATGCTGAGGAAGGGCCGAAGGCCCTGCCTCGAAGCATGAGGAAACCGGGGCCGGAACGTAAGACGCGGCCCCTGCCTATCCCCCGATCGGCTTGCAGGTCTTGCCGTCGCCGGCATAGCCCTGCTTGCAGAGACAGGTGAACTTGCCCGGCCCGGTGTCGGTGCAGACGGCGTTCGGATCGCAGGGATGGGCGGTGCAGGAATTGACCGCGGCGCAGGTCTTGCCGTCGCCGGTGAAGCCCTGCTTGCAGAGACAGGTAAATTTGCCCGGCCCGGTGTCGGTGCAGACGGCGTTCGGATCGCACGGATGCGCGGTGCAGGAATTGACCGCGGTGCAGGTCTTGCCGTCGCTGACGAAGCCCGACTTGCAAGTGCATTTGAAGGCGCCGGGTCCGGTCTTGGTGCAGAGGCCGTTGGCGCCGCACGGATTGCTCAGGCAGGCGTCGATCTCGGCGCAGGTCTTGCCGTCGCCGCTATAGCCCGCCTTGCACTTGCAAACGGTCGCGCCGGGGCCGGTGTCCACGCATTCGGCCTGCGCCGAGCAGCCGCCATGGTCGACCGAGCACTGCGCGGCCGGCGCGGGCGCGGACAGTCCCGGCGCGAAGAGCAGGACCAGCAGGATGACAAATCCGAACGAAGCAAGGCTGAGCTGGCGCATCGGAACCCCCCTCGAATGTTCCATCCGCGACGAAATCGGCACCCCCAATAGGACTATCGGGCGGGATTCCGCCGAGCGCAAGCGCGCGCGTGTGACGACTGCGCTATCCGCCCCTTTCCATCACCGCGACGAAGAACCCGTCGGTCTTGGTCGAGAAGGGCGTGAGGCGCAGCACCGGCTCGTGGGTCGGGCAGTCATGCCCGATGGTCTCGGCCCAGACTTCGGGCATCGGCATCACCGCGAATTCGGGATGCGCCTCCAGGAACCCGTTTACCTGATCTTCGTTCTCCTCGCGGAGCAGCGAGCAGGTGACATAGACCAGTCGCCCGCCCGCGCGCACCAGTCGGGAGGCGCGGGCGAGTATTTCCTGCTGCCGCGCCATCAGCTCGTCGAGGTCCTTGGACTCGAGCCGCCATTTCGCATCCGGATTGCGCCGCCAACTGCCGGTGCCCGAGCAGGGCACGTCGGCGAGCACGCGGTCGAAGCCCTTTTCCTGGCGCTTGAGCCAGCGCGCATTGTCGGCATCGAGCACGCGGCGGGTGACATTGTGCACGCCGGCGCGGCGCAGCCGCTCGGCGGCGCGGTCGGAGCGGCGGCTGTCGATGTCGAGCGCGAGCAGGCGGCCCTTGTTGCCCATCGCAGCGGCCAGCGCCAGCGTCTTGCCGCCGGCGCCGGCGCAGAAGTCGCACACCGCCTCGCCCGCTCTCGCGCCGACCAGGAGCGAGGCCACCTGCGAGCCCTCGTCCTGCACCTCCACGAGACCCTCGCGGAACGGCTCCTGGTTGGCGAGCGGGGTGCGCGCGGGGAGCCGCAGGCAGATCGGCGAAAGCGCGGTCGGCTTGGCCTCGATGCCGCCCTGGGCAAGCAACTCGCGCGCCCGCTCCGGCTCGGCCTTCAGCGTGTTGACACGGAGATCGACCGGCGCGGGCTCGGCGAGCGCGGCCATCTCCTCCTCGACCTGATCCCCGAACAGCTTGCGCAGGCGGGGCTCCAGCCAGTCGGGGAACTCGCAACGCACCCAGAGCGGCATATGCTTGTGGGTGAGCGTCTGCGCGCGCAGCTCCTGGACCAGATCGGATTCGTCGCGCGCGAGGCGGCCGGGCGCGTGGGTCTGGCCGGAGAACAGGTCCTGGACCTCGGGCAAGGTGAGCCGGTCGGCGAACACCAGATCGGCGATGGCGCGGCGGCGCGGATCCCGCGCCATGGAATTGGCGCGCAGCCACCAATCCACCCGCGCCCGGCAGCGCAGCATGCGCCAGATGCGCAGCGAGATCGCGCGCCGGTCCGACCCCCCGATATAGCGCCTGGCATGGAAGAAGGCCGACGCGACATGGTCGGCGGGCAGCTTCTCGGCGTGGGAGTCGATCGCCTCGGCCAGCTCGATCGCGGCGGCGATCCGGGCCGCGGGCGTCACGGGACTAGCCGTCGGCGCGGTAGTTGGGCGCCTCGCGGACGATGGCCACGTCGTGCACGTGGCTCTCGCGCTGGCCCGCGCCGGTGACGCGCAGGAAGCGGCAGTTGGTGCGCATCTCGGCCAGCGTGCGGTTGCCGGTATA
>JASHSH010000038.1 GCA_030040955.1 Rhodospirillales bacterium | reverse complement strand
CGCCAAGTCGAACGCGTCGACGGTATAGCCGGCGGCGCGCAGGTCGCGCACGACCAGCCTGGAGATGTCGGCATCGTCCTCGATCAGCAGCACACGCATGCGATTCCCCGCCGCCGCGCCGCAGCGTAGCACAGCTATGGCGCAAATTGCCCAATGCCGGGAACGCGCTAGTATGGCCCGGTCCCGCCCGCCGGGCGGGGGAGAGGGCGGCGATGGCGGTGTCGGTCCTGATCGTCGACGACGATCCCAATATCCTGATGGCGCTCCGCTTCCTGATGGAGAAGGAGGGCTATCGGGTCAGCTTGGCCACCGACGGCGACGCGGCGCTGGAGGCGGTCGCGGCGCACCGGCCCGACATCGTGATCCTCGACGTGATGCTGCCGCGCCGCACCGGCATCGAGGTCTGCGCGGCGATCCGCGCCGATCCGGGCGCGGCCGGGGTGCGCATCGTCATGCTCACCGCCAAGGGGATGGACCGCGAGCGCAGCCGGGGCCTGCGCGCGGGCGCCGATCTCTACATCACCAAGCCGTTCGCCACGCGCGACGTGCTCGCCCAGATCCGCGCGCTGGCGGGCGAGCCGGCCGCCGGGGGAGGCGCGGGGTGACCGAGGAAGCGCGCCGGCGCGACAAGCTGGTCGGCGTGTCCGCCGCGGCGGCGCTGCTGTTCAATCCGCCCCTTCTGGACCTGTTCAGCGGCCGCTCCCTGTTCGGGCTGCCGTCGCTGTATCTCTACCTGTTCCTGGCCTGGGGCGGAACGATCGCGGCGATGGCGGTGGTGGTCGAGCGGTGGCGGCGGGCGACGGCGCGCGCCGACGGCGAGGATTGACGATGGTCGATCCGGGCATCGTCGCCGCCGTCGCCATCGTCTATCTGCTGATCCTGTTCGCGCTGGCCTATTGGGTGGATCGGCGCGGCCAGGGCGAGCGCGCGATCAACTCCAGCATCGTCTACACCTTCTCGCTCGCCATCTACTGCACCTCGTGGACCTTCTACGGCAGCGTCGGGCTGGCCTCGAAGGGCGGCATCGCCTTCCTGCCGATCTATCTCGGACCCACCCTGGCCTTCGCGCTGGGCTGGCTGCTGCTGCGCAAGATTCTGCGGGTGAGCAAGGCCAACCGCATCACCTCGCTTGCCTCGCTGATCGCTTCGCGCTTCGGCAAAAGCTCGAGCCTCGGCGCGCTGGTGACGGTGGTGGCGCTGGTCGGCTCGGTCCCGTATCTGGCGCTCCAGCTCAAGGCGGTGTCGACCAGCTTCACGGTGCTGACGGAAGGAGCCTCGCGCGCCGCCAGCCTGGCGTCCGGATCGATCGTGGGGGATGCCGGCCTGTGGGCGGCGATGCTGCTGACCCTGTTCGCCATGCTGTTCGGCAGCCGCAGCATCCAGCCGGGCGAGCACCATTACGGCATGGTCGCCGCGGTGGCGTTCGAATCCATGGTCAAGCTGCTGTGCCTGACCGCGGTCGGCCTGTTCGTCGGCTTCGGCCTGTTCCACGGATTCGGCGACCTGTTCCGCCGCGCCGCCGCCGCGCCCGGCCTGGCCGACCTGTTCCGCTTCCAGGGCGCGTCGGCGCACCTGAATTGGATCGGGCTCACGGCGGTGTCGCTGATGGCGAGCCTGTGCCTGCCGCGCCAGTTCCAGGTGATGGTGGTGGAGAACGTCAACGAGCGCCATCTCGACCGCGCGATCTGGCTGTTCCCGCTCTACCTGCTGGCGATCAACCTGTTCGTCCTGCCGATCGCGCTGGCCGGCCGGATGCTGCTTCCGGCTGGCGCCGATCCCGACTCGATGGTGCTCAGCCTGCCGCTGGCCTCGGGCGCGCCCTTGCTCGCGCTGCTGGTCTTCATCGGCGGGTTGTCGGCCTCGGCCGGCATGGTGATCGTGGAGACCGCCGCGCTGAGCACGATGGTTAGCAACGACCTCGTCATGCCGGCCCTGCTGCGCTACCGCCACCGCCAGCTGGCCGCGCGCGCCGACCTGATCCCGCTGCTGCTCACCATCCGGCGCCTGGCCATGGTCGGCGTCATGGGGCTGGGCTATGTCTACATGCGCTATGTCGGCGAGGCCTATCCGCTGGTCTCCATCGGACTGGTCTCGTTCGTCGCCGTCGCGCAATTCTTCCCCGTGATCCTGTTCGGGCTGTTCTGGCGCCGGGCGACGCGCATCGGCGCGCTGGCGGGCATCGCGCTCGGTTTCCTCACCTGGGCGCATACGATGTTCCTGCCGGCGATCGCGGGCTCCGGCCTGCTGCCGATGAGCTATCTCACCGACGGGCCGTTCGGCATCGCGTGGCTGCGCCCGCACGCGCTGTTCGGACTCGATTCGCTCGACCCCGTGGTGCACGCGCTGTTCTGGACGATGTTGCTCAATTGCGGCGCCATCGTCGGCCTGTCGCTGTTCACCCGGCAGTCCGCGGTCGAGCGCGCACAGGCGGCGCTGTTCGTCGACGTGTTCGGCGGCGCCGAAGCCGCGCAGCTGTGGCGGCGCACGGCCCCCTTGCCCGACCTGCGCACGCTGGTCGGCCGCTTCCTCGGCCAGAAGCAGGCGGAGGCGGCGTTCCTCGACCGCGCGCGCCGGCGCGGTCTCGACCCGGGTGGAATCGAGGCCGACGCCGAGATGGTGCTGTACGCGGAGCGGCTGCTGGCCGGCGCCATCGGCAGCGCCTCGGCGCGCGTCCTCGTCAGTTCGGTGGTGACCGAGGAGCCGCTCGGCGTCGACGAGGTCATGCGCATCCTCGACGAGACCTCGCGCCTGATCGAGGTCAACCGCGAGCTCGAGGAGAAGTCGCGCGCCCTCGAACTGGCGGGCGCCGAGCTGCGCCAGGCCAACGAGCGCCTCCAGGAACTCGACCGGCTGAAGGACGATTTCGTCTCCACCGTGAACCACGAGCTGCGCACGCCGCTCACCTCGATCCGCTCCTTCTCGGAAATCCTGCGCGACAATCCGCAGCTCGACGCGGGCCGCCGCGACGAGTTCTACGCCATCATCATCCGCGAGGCGGAACGGCTCACCCGCCTGATCAATCAGATGCTCGACCTCGCCCAGATCCAGTCGGGCCAGATCGCCACCGTGATCGGGCCGGCCGACTTGATCGACGTGATCGACGACGCGGTCGCCGCGACCAGCCGCATCCTGCTCGACAAGGGCGTGACGGTGACGGTGCGCGCGCCGGCCGCGCCCGTGCGCCCGGTTGCGCTCGCCGACCGCGACCTGCTGATGCAGGTCCTGCTCAACCTGCTGTCGAACGCGGTGAAGTTCTGTCCCGCGGGCCACGGGCAGGTGAGCATTTCGGCGGCGGCGCCCGAGCCGGGCTGGGTCGAGTTCGCCGTCGCCGACAACGGCCCCGGCATCGCGCCCGAGCTGCGCGACGTGGTGTTCGAGCGCTTCCGCCAGATCGGCAGTTCGCAGACCGGCAAGCCGTCGGGCTCCGGATTGGGCCTCACCATCTGCCGGATCGTGGTGCGCCGCCTGGGCGGGACCATCTGGGTCGAGGGCCCGGCGCAGGGCGGCGCGCTGATCCGGGTGCGGCTGCCGGCCGCGACGCCGGCCGAGGACGGATCGCGACTGGAGCGCGCCCCCCAGCCGGCCTTCGCCGCCCCCGTTCAAATGCCCAAATAGCGCGTCATCACCTCGGGCGAGGCGCGCAGCTGCGCGACCGAGCCATCGTAGACGATATGTCCATTATTGATGACGTAAGCACGGCTCGAGATCGCCATCGCCGCGACCACGTTCTGCTCGACCACGACGATGGTCTGGCCCTGCTCGGCGAGATTGCGGCACACCGCCATCAGGTCGCGGACGATGATCGGGGCGAGTCCCTCGAACGGTTCGTCGAGCAGGATGATCTTGGGTCCGCGGATCAGCGCCCGCGCGATCGCCAGCATCTGCTGCTCGCCGCCCGAGAGATCGGTGCCGCGGCTGCGCCGCCGTTCGGCCAGGCGCGGGAAGGTGTCCCAGATGCGCTCCATCGGCCAGCGCTCGGCCGCGGTGAACACGGCGAGCTGGAGATTCTCTTCCACGCTCAGGCTGCCGAAGATGCGCCGCTCCTCGGGCACCAGCTGGACGCCGAGCCGGGCGATGGCGAAGGGCGGCAGGCCGGCGATCGGCTTGCCTTCCAACCGCACCGCGCCCGAGCGCGGCGTCACCACGCCCATCAGGCTGCGCAGCGTGGTGGTCTTGCCGGCGCCGTTGCGCCCCAGCAGCGCGACCACCTCGCGCTCCTCCACCCGCATGGCGACATCGAACAGGATGTGCGAGTCGCCGTAATAGCTGTTCAGCCCCTCGACCTCGAGCAGGCTCATGCGGCGTGCACCCCGCCCAGATAGGCGTCCTGGACGAATTTGTTGGCCTGGATTTCGCGCGGCGCGCCCTCGGCGAGTACGCGGCCCTCGTACAGCACGGTGATGTATTCGGCGAGGTCGAACACCGCGTCCATGTCGTGCTCGACCAGGACCAGGGTGCGGCCGCGGCGGATCGATTTGAGGAGGCGGATGGTGTCGCCGCGCTCCTGCGGGCTCATGCCGGCGAGCGGCTCGTCGAGCAGGAGGACGCTCGGCGCGGTGGCGAGCGCAAGCCCGATCTCCAGCCGCCGCTTCTCGCCATAGGCGAGGTCGGCGACCGGCACGTCGGCGCGCGTGGCGAGGTCGATCAGGTCGAGCGTGCGCGCCACGTCCTCGGCCAGCCCCGGCACCCGGTCCACTCCACGCAGCATGTCGAGGCGGAACCGGCCGCGCCGGGCCGCCAGCGCCGGAATGAGCAGGTTCTGCCGCACCGTCAGCTTCGCGAACAGCTGGTTGATCTGATAGCTCTTGGACATGCCGGACTGGCAGACTTCGGTGACGCTCTCGTGCGTGATCTCGCGGCCGCGGAAGAAGATCTGCCCCGCGCTCGGGATGACCTCGCCGGTCAGCATCTTGAAGAAGGTGCTCTTGCCCGCGCCGTTGGGGCCGATCACGCCGCGCAGCTCGCCCTCGCGCACCGCGAAGTCGATGTCGCTGTTCGCCGCCAGGCCGCCGTAATGCTTGGTCAGCCCCTTGGTCTGAAGCACGACCGTGCCATTGACGCCGGAGGCCCGGTTCGCCGCCAAGCTGGTCGGCTCGGACGCGACGCGGACGCGAATTCCGGCCGCCGGCGCCCGTGCTTCGCCCTCGGCCGACGCCCGGAGGCGGCGCGCCAGCCGCTCGACCGCGCCGACCACGCCCCGGCGCAGCACCACGACCAGCGCCACGAAGATCAGCCCGAGCCCGAGCTTCCAGGCGGCGCCGAGACCGAGCCCGTATTGCAGCAGGTCCTGCATCGAAAGCCATACCGCGGCGCCGACCAGCGGTCCGAACAGGGTGCCGGCGCCGCCGATCACGGTCTGGATCACCAGCTGGCCGGAGGTGTCGAAGGTGAAGGCCTCGGGCGGCATATAGCCTTGCAATACTCCGAGCAGCCCGCCCGAAAGTCCCGCGAAAGCGGCGGCGATGGCGAAGGCCGCGAGCTTGTAGCGCTGGATCGAGTGGCCGACCGCGGCGGCGCGCAACGGGTTGTCGCGGATCGCGGTCAGGATGTGGCCGACCGGCGACAGCGCAATTTGGCGCGCCACCACCAGGCCGAGGAGGAAGACGACGGCGAGGAAAGCATACATCGACCAGCCGGACTTCACCTGGATCGCCAGGAAGCCGAGGTCGAATTTCGGCGCCGGTACGCCCGGCAGACCGTTCTCGCCGCCGGTCCAATCGGACAGCGGCGAGTTCTCCAGGAAGAAGAAGGTCTCGGCGATCGCCACCGTGATCATCGCGAAATAGCTGCCGGTGCGCCGCAGCGCGAGCAGCCCGACGAGAATGCCGCAGACGGCCGCGCCGACGGTGCCGATGAGAAGCGCGAGCAGCACGTCGCCGACCACATGCTTGATCAGCAGATAGGCGGCGATGAATCCGCCGGTGCCGTAGAACGCCGCCTGGCCGAAGGACAGCAGTCCGGTGTAGCCGAACAGGAGGTCGAAGCCGAGGCCGAACAGCCCCCAGATCACGATCCGCCCGAGCACGTCGGAATTGGCGCCGATCAGCGGGCCCAGGAGGGGGGCGAGCGCCAACACGAGGATGGTGCCGAGCTCGGGCAGCCAGCGCCGCAGCCGGCGGTCGGCGAGGAGTCGCCTCACTCGCGCCCCCGCAATCCCCACAATCCCTGCGGGCGCAGCACCAGCACCAGCGTCATGGTGGCGAACAGCATCACCTGCGAATAGGCGGGGTCGAACATCGAGGTGACGCTGAGAATCTCGCCGGCGAGCAGCCCGCCGACGATCGCGCCCAGGAACGAGCCCACGCCCCCGATCACCACCACGACGAAGGTCTCGACCAGGATGCTGTCGCCCATGTCGGGCGCCAGCGCGACCACCGGCGCATCGACGATGCCGGCATAGCCGGCCGCCATGGCGCCGATGCCGAACACCAGCAGGAACACGCG
>JASHSH010000401.1 GCA_030040955.1 Rhodospirillales bacterium | reverse complement strand
GACCCCGACAATTTGCTGGTGACGCTGGAGAAGCCGGTCGCCGATCTGACCGACGCCGACGGCGGCGGGCTGGTGATCAGCGCGCGGCTGGGCTTCTACCGGCAGAAGGACGATACGCTCGACCTGATGGACCATGTCGATCTCTACCGCGACGACGGCTACGAGCTGCACACCGCGAGCGCGCGCGTCGACATCGCGCATGGCGACGCATCCGGCGACCAGCCGGTGACCGGCCAGGGCGGCATGGGCACCGTCAGCGGCGAGGGATTTCGGGCCAAGCAGCGCGGGCGCGACGTGGTGTTCACCGGGCACAGCAAGGCGGTGCTCAATGTCGGCGCCCGCAAGGCGGGTTCGTGAGCGCGCGCGTCGCCCTCGCGCTGGCCTTGGCGGCGGGGATATCGGCCGGCTGGCCGGGCGCGCGTGCGGCATCGAACGCGGCCGGCGGGCTCGACTTCGCGGATCAGGGCTCGGGCGCGCCGGTCGAGGTCTATGCCGACGAGGGGCTGGAACTCTCGCAGGATTCGAAGACGGTCACCGCGCACGGCAACGCGAAGGCGATCCGCGGCCGGGTCACGGTGACCGCCGACACCATCGTCTCGCATTATCGGCCGAAGAAGCCGCAGCCGGGCCAGCAGGTCCAGGCGGCCAAGGCTGCCCCCGCCGACACGGTCGCGGCCGCGACGGCGAAGCCGGGCGCGGCCGGCGATACCACGGGCGGCAGCGAAATCTGGCGGGTCGAAGCGGACGGGCATGTCGTCATCTTCACCGCGACCCAGCGCGCCTATGGCGATCATGCCGACTACAATATCGACGACGCCGTGGTGGTGCTCACCGGCAGCAACCTGCACATGACCACGCCGACCGACCTGGTCACCGCGCGCGACAGCCTGGAATATTGGGAACACACGCAGCAGGCGGTGGCGCGCGGCAACGCGGTCGCGGTGCGCGGCGACAAGCGCCTGCGCGGCGACATACTGGTCGCCGACTTCGAGCGCAACAAGCAGCAGCAGATGGCGATGCGCTTCGCCCATGCCTACCAGCATGTCGTGCTGACCACGCCGACCGAGGTGGTGACCGGCGATCGCGGCGACTACGACGCCGAGACCGGTATCGTGACCGTGACGGGTTCGGTTAAGATGACGCGCGGCAACAACCAGCTCGACGGCGGCTACGCGGTGGTGAATCTCGACACCGGCATCAGCAAACTCTTCCCGGCCCCGCCAGGCGCGGCGGCGGGCGCCGACAGCCGGGTCAAGGGCCTGTTCGTACCCGAGCGCAACGAGGGCGCCGGCTCCTCCGGCCAGCCGCCGCCCCCGCCCCCGCAGGCGCAGCCGTGAGCGCTTCTCCGTCTCCCGTGAACGATGCCGGCGCCGGTCCGGCGCTGGCCGTCGACAATTCGGGGCTGGCCGCGGTCGGCCTGGGCAAGCGCTTCCGCCGCCGGCCGGTCCTGCGCGGCGTCACCGTGCGGGTGCAGCGCGGCGAGGCGGTCGGCCTGCTCGGACCGAACGGCGCCGGCAAGACCACCTGTTTCTACTGCATCACCGGGCTGATCGCGCCCGACGAGGGCATCATCTATCTCGACGGGCACGACATCACCGGCCTGCCGATGTACCGCCGCGCGCGGCTCGGCATCGGCTACCTGCCGCAGGAAGCTTCGATCTTCCGCGGCCTCACCGTCGAGGCCAATATCCGCGCCGTGCTCGAGGTGAGCGAGCCGGACCGCGAGCGGCGCGAAACCGCGCTCGAGGATCTGCTGTCGGAATTCTCGATCGAGCATTTGCGCCGCGCCTCCGCGATGTCGCTGTCCGGCGGCGAGCGGCGCCGGGTGGAGATCGCGCGCGCTGGCCTCGCATCCCACCTTCGTCCTGCTCGATGAACCGCTGGCCGGCATCGACCCGATCGCGGTGGCCGACATCCGCGACCTGGTCGCCAAGCTCAAGCATCGCGGCATCGGCGTGCTGATCACCGACCACAATGTGCGCGAGGCGCTCGAGATCGTCGACCGCGCCTACATCCTGCACGATGGCGCGGTGCTGATGGAGGGCGCGCCGGCGGAGATCGTGGTCCACGAGGGCGTTCGCCGCGTCTATCTCGGCGAGCGTTTCACCCTCTAGCAAGCGCGGGCAAGGGCGCGCGCATGGCTCTCACCCCGCGTCTGGACCTGCGGCCGTCCCAGACCCTGGTGATGACGCCGCAGCTGCAGCAGGCAATCAAGCTGCTGCAGCTTTCCAATATCGAGCTCGCCGCCTATGTCGACCAGGAGCTCGAGCGCAACCCGCTGCTCGAACGCGACGAGGGCGAGGGCGACGGCGAGGCGCCGGCCGCCGAGGAGCAACCGCCCGAGAACGGCGCCGACGCGGCGCCGCTGGTCGACGGCATCCCCGGCCAGGAGCAGGAGGCGCCGCTCGACCTCGACTACGACAATACCTGGAACAACGACAGCCCCGGCGACGGCGAGCAGGGCTGGACCGACTGGGGCGGCCGCGGCGGGCGCAGCGATTTCGGCGACGGCGAAAGCGGAGTCGAGCAGACGGCGGCGCGCGAGGTGTCGTTGCGCGACCATTTGGTCGGCCAGCTCAACATGGACATCGCCGATCCCGCCGACCGGATGATCGGCTCGCATCTGATCGAGGCGCTCGATGAAGCCGGCTATCTCGGCGCCGCGCTCGACGAGATCGCCGCCACGCTGGGCAGCCCGGTCGAGCGGGTGGAGGCCGTGCTGGCGCGGCTCCAGCGCTTCGATCCGCCGGGCATCTTCGCGCGCTCGCTCGCCGAATGCCTGGCCCTGCAACTGCGCGACCGCGACCGGCTCGATCCGGCGATGCGCGCCCTGCTCGACCATCTCGATCTGCTCGCGCGCCGCGACCTGCCCGCCCTGATGCGCCTGTGCGGCGTGGACGCCGAGGACCTCGCCGAGATGATCGCCGAGATCCGCTCGCTCGATCCCAAGCCGGCGCTTGCCTTCGACCGCGCGCCGACCCAGCCGATCGTGCCCGACGTGCTGATGCGCGCGGCGCCCGGCGGCGGCTGGCTGGTCGAGCTGAACGCGGAGACGCTGCCCCGCGTCCTGGTCAACCAGCGCTATTACGCGCGCATCGCCGCGCGCCCGTGCAGCAAGGAGGACAAGAGCTACCTGACCGAGCAGCTCCAATCGGCCAACTGGCTGGTCAAGTCGCTGCACCAGCGGGCCAACACGATTCTCAAGGTCGCCACCGAGATCGTCCG
>JASHSH010000400.1 GCA_030040955.1 Rhodospirillales bacterium | reverse complement strand
CGCGAGGGCAGTTTCACCCGGGCGGCGGCGCGTCTCGGCGTTTCGCAGTCTGCCCTGAGTCACACCATCCGCGGCCTCGAGGAGCGGCTCGGCATCCGCCTGCTCGCCCGCACCACGCGCAAGGTGGCGCCGACCGAGGCGGGCGAGCGGCTGCTGCGCGGGGTCGGTCCCCGGCTCGACGAGATCGAGGCGGAGCTGGCCGGCTTGAGCGAGCTGCGCGACAAGCCCGCCGGCACCATCCGCATCACGGCCGGCGAACACGCGGCGCTCTCCGCCCTGTGGCCGGGCGTGGCGCGGTTCCTGCCCGACTATCCCGACATCCATGTCGAGATCATCGTCGATTACGGCCTGACCGACATCGTCGCCGAACGCTACGACGCGGGCGTGCGCACCGGCGAGCTGATCGCCAAGGACATGATCGCGGTGCCGATCGGTCCCGCCCTGCGCATGGCGGTGGTCGGTTCGCCGGAATATTTCGCCCGCCATCCGCCGCCGCGCACGCCGCGCGACCTGGCGGGCCACAATTGCATCAATCTTCGCCTGCCGACCTATGGCGGCCTCTATGCCTGGGAGTTCGAGCGCGGCAAGCGCGAGGCCAGGGTCCATGTCGAGGGCCAGCTCGTGTTCAACAATCTCGCCCTGCGCTTGAACGCGGCCCTGGCCGGCATCGGGCTCGCCTACATGCCCGCGGACCAGGTGCGCGACCATGTGGCGGCGGGACGGCTAGTCAGCGTATTGACCGACTGGTGTCCGCCCTATCCGGGCTATCACCTCTATTATCCGAGCCGGCGGCGGAACACGCCCGCCTTCGCCCTGCTGGTCGAGGCGCTGCGCCACCGGGGTTGAACGCCCCCTTTCCGGGGTTGCGCGGGTGCCATCCCTGCCTCATATCTGCGCCGAATCCGAAGCGGTAGAAACGGGGCGCGGGGGCAACCATGGCGGCGGAGAAGCGCAATTTCCAAGCCGAGGTCTCCAAGCTGCTGGAGATCGTCGTCAACTCGCTCTACAGCAACAAGGAGATCTTTCTCCGCGAGCTGATCTCGAACGCCTCCGACGCCTGCGACCGGCTGCGCTACGCCGCGCTCACCGAGCCGCATTTGTTGGAGGGCGGCCGCGAATTCCGCGTCACGCTCTCCCCCGACAAGGAGGCGCGCACGCTCACCGTCGCCGACAACGGCATCGGCATGAACCGCGACGAGCTGATCGAAAATCTCGGCACCATCGCGCGCTCGGGCACCGCCGCCTTCCTCGCCCAGCTTTCGGGCGACGCGCGCAAGGACGTGGCGCTGATCGGCCAGTTCGGCGTCGGCTTCTATTCCGCCTTCATGGTCGCCGAGCGGGTCGAGGTGATCGCGCGCAAGGCGGGCGACGCCAATGGCTGGCGCTGGTCGTCCGACGGCAAGGGCGAGTTCGTCATCGACGAGGAGGCCGACTCCGCGCCCGGTACGCGGGTGATCCTGCATCTGCGCGCGGGCGAGGACGAATATCTCGATCCCATCCGCCTGCGCGGCATCGTCAAGACCTATTCCGACCATATCGCGCTGCCGGTGGTCCTCGTCGCGGACGGCAAGGAGGAGACGATCAACGCCGCCTCGGCGCTATGGACCCGGCCCAAGTCCGCGATCGCGCCCGACCAGTACAAGGAATTCTACCATCACGTCGCGCATGCCTTCGACGATCCCTGGCTCACCATCCATTACCAGGCCGAGGGCGCGATCGAATACACCGGCCTGCTGTTCGTGCCCTCCAGCCGGCCGTTCGACCTGTTCGATCCCGGCCGGCGCCAGCATGTCCGGCTGTGCGTGCGCCGCGTGTTCATCACCGACGCGGCCGAGGGCATCCTGCCGCCCTATCTGCGCTTCCTGCGCGGCGTGGTCGACAGCCAGGACCTGCCGCTCAACGTCAGCCGCGAGCTGCTGCAAACCAGCCCCGTGATCGCCAAGATGCGCGCCGGTCTGGTCAAGCGCGTGCTCGCCGATCTCAAGCGCAAGGCCGACGACGCGCCCGAGGAATATCTCCGCTTCTGGACGAATTTCGGCGCCGTGCTGAAGGAAGGGCTGTACGAGGATTTCGAACGCCGCGACGAGCTGCTCGATCTCTGCCGGTTCGACAGCAGCTCCCAGGACAAGCCGGTCGCGCTCGCCGACTATGTCGCGCGCATGAAGGAGGGGCAGGCGGCGATCTACTACCTCACCGGCGACGAAGGCGCGGCGCTGAAATCGAGCCCGCAGCTCGAAGGCTTCGCCGCCAAGGGGGTCGAGGTGCTGCTGCTCTCCGACCCGATCGACGAGTTCTGGCCCGCCGCGGTCGACGCCTACAAGGACAAGCCGATCCGCTCGGCCGCGCAATCGGCCGGCGATCTCGCCGCGATCCAGGCGCCGGACGCGGCGGCCGAATCCGGCGAGGCGGAGGCCGCGCCCGATCTCGCGCCCCTTCTCGCCGCGTTCAAGACGGCGCTCGGCGAGCAGGTCAGGGAGGTGCGTGCGTCCGAGCGGCTGACCGAAAGCCCGGTCTGCCTGGTCGCCGCCGACGGCGAGATGAGCATCCATCTCGAGCGGCTGCTGCGCCAACATCGCGGCGGCGCGGGGGAGCGCACCGCCCGCATCCTCGAGGTCAATCCCAAGCACAAGCTCATCCGCCGCCTCGCCGGGCAGGTCGAGGGGGCGCCGGAACGGGTGGCCGAGGCCGCCCATCTGCTGCTCGACCAGGCCCGCCTGGTCGAGGGCGAAAGCCTGCCCGACCCGATCGGATTCGGCCGCCGCCTGGCCGCCATGCTCGAGCGCGGAGTGTGATATTCGTCACACCTTCGGGTGTGATCAATATTCTTGATGTATCCCGGCCAGAGGTCTACAAACCCGTTCCTTCCGCAGGAATTCCGGCCCCGCGACGGCCGGCCCGAACGGACGTTCGATGAATATCGACCTCGCCCGCACCTTCCTGGAGATCGCCGAGACCGGCAATTTCAACAAGGCCGCCGAGCGGCTCGCCGTCACCCAATCCACCGTCAGCATGCGCATCAAGGGGCTCGAGGACGAGCTCGGCCGCAGCCTGTTCAAGCGCGGCAAGGCCGGCACCGAGTTGACCTTGGCCGGCCAGCAGTTCCGCCGCTACGCCTCCAACCTGGTGCGCATGTGGGAGCAGGCGCGCCACGAGGTGGCGCTGCCGCCCGGGTTCCGCGCCGTGCTCACCGTGGGCGGCCAGTTCTCGCTGTGGGACCGGCTTCTGCTGCGCTGGGTGCCGTGGATGCGCGCGGCGATCCCCGATGTCGCGCTGCGCGTCGAGGTCGAGATGGCGGACGGGCTGATGCGCCAGCTCGCCGAGGGGCTGATCGATATCGGGCTGATGTATTCGCCGCAGAGCCGGCCGGGCCTGATCATCCAGCGGCTGCTGGAAGAGCAGCTGGTGCTGGTCTCCTCCGCGCCGCGCACGCTCCAGCAATGGGACGACCGCTACGTCTTCGTCGACTGGGGTCCGGAATACCGCGCCGCGCACGCCCAGTCCTTCCCCGACCTGCCGGCGCCGGCGGTCACCGTGAGCCTGGGCGCGCTCGGGCTCCAGCATGTGCTGGCCAATGGCGGTTTCGGCTATTTCCCGTTGCGCGTGGTGCGGCCCTATTTGCAGGCGGGCACGCTGCACCAGGTGCCCGAGGCGCCCACCTTCCGCCGTTCCGCCTTTATCGTATTTCCGTCGGAGGACGAGCAGGCCGATTGGCTGCTCACGGCCGTACGCGGCCTGCGCCACATCGCGGCGCTCGACAACGAAGACTAAGTCGGTCCCGCGCCTAGCGGCGGGACAGACGCGCGCGCGCCTCCCTCAGCAGCGAGATCAGCTGGTCGCGCTCGATCCGGTCGCTGTCCATGAGATGGCGCATGATTGGATCTTCGATCAGCTCGCGCAGCCTCGGCTCGGAGATCGAGCCCGGCATGGTGGGGCCGGATTCCAGGGCCGCTGCGGCAAAGGCTGAATTGGTCATGCGAGTCCTCCCCTCGCTGCGGACGCAACTCCACCACCGCCGAGCATAGCATGGGAGTTCAGCTTCTCCTAAGACTCTTTCAGGAATTTCAAAGACTAATTCATGTACTCGCCGAAATAATACAAGACAAGGACAGGATGCGCGCGTGCCGCAACGCAATAGGAACGCGCGAGCATTCGGCGAGCTTTGGGTGCGCTGCGAAAGAACTGTATACCGGCCGGACGCACGCTCAGTCGGGCGCGTAGCGGAACGGCACGCCGTGCAGCCACACGGTGGGCCGCGAGCGTCCGTCGCCCTCGCCGAAGCCGCGCAGCCGCCGCACCAGCTCGGCGCGGTCGATGTCGGGCTGGACGTCGCAATAGGAGGCGAACAGCGCGCGCGTCGTCTTGCGCGGACCCCAGCTCGCGTCGATGGTCGGCAGCGGCGTCGGCAGCGAGGCCAGCGCGGGCGCCAGCACGCGGAACAAGGCCAGCAGCGCGAGATAGGCGCCGCGCGCCAGCTCGGCGCGGCTGGTGCCGGGCTCGCAGGCGAAGGTCTTGACGCCGACGATGGCGCCGCCGTCCACCTTCGCGCTCATCGCATGCGCGGTGGCGCCGAATTCGCGCACCCCGTCATAGGCGGCGAAGGCCGCCGGCATCCAGCCGGGATAGTCGGGCGGGCCGGGGTGGAAATTGTAGGCGCCGTGGCCCAGCGCATCGAGCGCCTCGGCCGGCACGATGATCCCGGAGGAGAAGGCGATCAGCCGGGCGGTGCCGAGCAGGGCGGGCTTCACCGCCTGGAGCGCGGCGGCGTCGGGCAGATGCAGGACATCGAGATCCTTGCCATGCGCGGTCAGCCCCTCGGTCAGGAACGGGCGCTCGACCTCCTCGCACAGCAGCAGGATGCGGCGCAGCATGCTCCCCTCCCGCGCCGCGACCCGCTCACGCCACCAGGTGGCGCAGCACGTAGTTCAGGATGCCGCCGTGCCGGTAGTAGTCGACCTCGTCGAGCGTGTCGATGCGGCAGAGCACGGTCACGGTCTCGCGCGCGCCGTTGGCCCGCGAAATCGCCACCTCTACGTCCTGGCGCGGCTTGATGCCCTTGTCGAGCCCGGCGATGTCGAAGCTCTCGGTGCCGTCGAGCTTCAGCGTCTTGCGGTCGGCGCCCGGCTTGAACTGGAGCGGCAGGATGCCCATGCCGACCAGGTTCGAGCGGTGGATGCGCTCGAAGCTCTCGGCGATCACCGCCTTCACGCCGAGCAGCTTGGTGCCCTTGGCCGCCCAGTCGCGCGACGAGCCGGTGCCGTATTCCTTGCCCGCCACCACGATCAGGGGCGTGCCCTCGGCCTTGTACTTCATCGCCGCGTCGTAGATCGACATCTGGTCGCCCACGCCCTTGTACTTGGTGACGCCGCCTTCGACGCCGGGCACCATCTCGTTCTTGATGCGCACATTGGCGAAGGTGCCGCGCGTCATCACGTCGTCGTTGCCGCGGCGCGCGCCGTAGCTGTTGAAGTCGGCCGGGCGCACCTGGTAGCTGATCAGGAACTGCCCCGCCGGGCTGGTCGATTTGATGTTGCCGGCCGGGCTGATGTGGTCGGTGGTGATCGAATCGCCGAGCAGGACGAGGAGCCGCGCGCCCAGGATGTTGGAAAAGCCCTTCGGAGCCTCCTTGGTCAGCCCGTCGAAATAGGGCGGGTTCTTCACATAGGTCGAGCGGTCGTCCCATTTGTAGGTCTGCCCGGTGGCGACCTTGACCGCGCGCCACTGCGCCGGGCCCTCGAACACGTTGGCGTAGCGCTTGCGGTAGGCGTCGCGCGAGACGCTCTTCTCCAGCGCCGCGCGGATCTCCGCGTTGGTCGGCCAGATGTCGCGCAGAAAGACCGGCTTGCCGTCCTTGCCGGTGCCCAGCGGCTCGGTGGCGAGGTCGATGTTCATCGTGCCGGCGATGGCATAGGCGACCACCAGCGGCGGCGAGGCGAGATAGTTCGCCTTCACCTGCGGGCTGATGCGGCCCTCGAAATTGCGGTTGCCGGACAGCACCGCGGCGACCACGAGACCGTTGCCCTCGACCGCC
Source organism: Rhodospirillales bacterium (assembly GCA_030040955.1). Lineage (GTDB taxonomy): Bacteria > Pseudomonadota > Alphaproteobacteria > Rhodospirillales > Magnetospirillaceae > JASHSH01. The sequence goes on along the minus strand of JASHSH010000400.1, from coordinate 975 downwards.
TCGACGATCGGTTCGTCGAGCGGGCCGGAATTGCCGATGCAGGTGGTGCAGCCGAAGCCGACCAGGTTGAAGCCGAGCGCGTCGAGGCTGGTCTGCAACCCGGAGACCCGGAGATAGTCCTCGACCACCTGCGAGCCGGGCGCGAGGGAGGACTTCACCCAGGGTTTGCGCTGCAATCCCTTGGCCACCGCCTTCTGCGCCACCAGCCCGGCGGCCAGCATCACGTTCGGGTTCGATGTGTTGGTGCAGGAGGTGATCGCGGCGATCACCACCTCGCCATGGCCGATCTCGCCGCGTCCGTCGCCGATCTTCACCTTCTTGCCGACCGCCGCGCCCTGCTGGATGGTCGGCAGCGCCTCGGCGAATCCTTGCTTGGCGCGGGCCAGCGCGACCCGGTCCTGCGGGCGCTTCGGCCCGGCGAGCGAGGGCTCGACGGTGGCGAGGTCGAGCTCGAGCGTGTCGCTGAACACGGGGTCCGGCGTGCCCGCCTCGCGCCACATGCCCTGCGCCTTGGCGTATTCCTCGACCAGCTTGATGCGCGTGGGATCGCGCCCGGTGATGGTCAGATAGCGGATGGTCTCGGAGTCGATCGGGAAGAAGCCGCAAGTCGCGCCATATTCGGGCGCCATGTTGGCGATGGTCATGCGGTCGGCGACCGAAAGCGCGGCGATGCCCGGCCCGAAGAATTCGACGAATTTCCCGACCACGCCCTTCTTGCGCAGCATCTGGGTGACCGTGAGCACCACGTCGGTGGCGGTGATGCCCTCCTTGGTCGCGCCGGTGAGCTTCATGCCGACTACCTCGGGGATCAGCATCGAGGTCGGCTGGCCGAGCATCGCCGCCTCGGCCTCGATCCCGCCCACGCCCCAACCCAGCACGGCGAGGCCGTTGACCATCGTGGTGTGGCTGTCGGTGCCGACCAGGGTGTCGGGATAGGCGACCTCGTCCTTGCCCTCCTTGGCGGTCCACACCACC
>JASHSH010000399.1 GCA_030040955.1 Rhodospirillales bacterium | reverse complement strand
GCCGGCGGGCGGCGCGGCCAAGCTCGGCGGATGGCCGCCGAGCGACTCCTTGTGCGTCTTGTCGCCGATGCGCGGCAGGCTTGCGATGAGATGCGCGGTGTAGGGATGGCGCGGCGCGGAGAAGAGTTGCGCGGTGGGCGCTTCCTCGACCAGGCGCCCGGCATACATGATTCCGACCCGGTCAGCGACGTTGGCGTGCACGCCCATGTCGTGCGTGACCAGGATGATCGAGGCGCCGAGTTCGCGCTGCACCTGGACCAACAGGCCGAGCACCTCCTTCTGCACGATCACGTCGAGCGCGGTGGTCGGCTCGTCGGCGACGATGAACTCGGGGCCGCACACGGTGGCGAGCGCGATGGTCACGCGCTGGCGCATGCCGCCGGAAAGTTCGACCGGATAGGCGTCGAGCACCTCGGGCGCGAGATGCAGCCGGGCGAGATGCGCAGCCACTGCCTCGACGAAGCTCGCGCGGTCGAGGCCCATATGGCGGGAGGCGAAGTCGACGAAGGACTCGCGCACGCGCCGCACGGGATTGAGGACGCTCATCGATCCCTGCATGACATAGGAAAGCCGGCTCCAGCGGATCGCGTCGATCTCGCCGGGCGCGAGCTTGTAGATATCCTTCTTGCCGTCGCGGAACGAGAAGCTGACCGAGCCGCCGACCACGTTGAGCGGCGGACGGATCGCGCCGACCACGGTCTTGATCAGGGTCGATTTGCCGCAGCTCGACTCGCCGGCGATGCCGTACAGCTCGCCGCGGCGCACCGCGAAGCTCACATCGTCGACCGCGCGGATGTCGCGCTCGACCCCGAATCCGTGCAGCTGGTAATAGGCGCGGAGATGCGTGACCGTGAGGATGTCTCCGGACTGGCTCATGCCCGGAGCCGGTCGAGACGGCTGCGCGGATCGATATATTCGTTCATGCCGACCGAGAGCAGGAACAGGCCGATGAACACCAGCAGCACCGCCGCCACCGGGAACAGGATCCACCACCAGGTGCCGGTCGTCATCGCAGAGTGCTGGTTGGCCCAGTAGATGGTGGTGCCGATGGTCGGCGTGTCGATGTCGCTGAAACCGAGCACCGCCAGCGTGATCTCGAGGCCGATCGACCAGATCATGTTGTTCATCGTGGTCGAGAACAGGACGGGGAGCACGTAGGGCAGATGCTCCTCGAACAGGATGTCGCGCGTCCCCATCCCGGCGAATTGCGCGTGCCGGGTGAACTCGCGCGTGCGCAGGCTGAGCGCGATCGAGCGGATCAGGCGCGCGTCATAGGCCCAGCCCAGCAGCGCCATGACCAGCACGAGGGAGGCCCAGGACAGATTGTCCTTGATCATGAAATAGAAGAGCACGAGCACGGGGAACATCGGGATGGCGATGAAGGTGTCGATCAGCATGGTCAGCGCGCGATCGACCCAGCCGCCGAAATATCCGGCCATCATGCCGACCGTGAGCGCGACCGCCCGGCTCACGATCGCGACCGCGAGGCCGAACAGCATGGTGTTTCGCAGCGCGACCGAAAGTATCCAGAACATGTCCTGGCCGCGCGAATTCGTGCCCAGCCAGAAATCGGCGCCGGGCGGGATGTCGGGGGGCACGACGAAGGCGTCGGCCGGATCGTAGGGCGACAGCAAGGAGAGCAATGCGTAGACGATCAGCACGGCCAGGATGCAGGCCCCGGCCGCGAAGCCGCGATTGTAGCGGAACAGGTCGCGCGCCACGCTCCACATGGTCAGCCGAGCCTCACCCGCGGATCGAGCAGCGGATAGAGGATGTCGACCAGAAAAACCGCCGCGGCCACGCCGAGGATCGACATCACCGCCACGCCGAGCACCAGGCTGTAGTCGCCGGAATTGACCCCGTCGACCAGCAGCTTGCCCATCCCGGGGTAGCCGTAGACCTCCTCGGTGATCACCGTGCCGCTGAAGATTGCGCCGAGATTCATCGCGAGCCCGGTGATCTGCGGCATCAGCGCGTTGCGCATCACATAGGAGCGCAGGATGCGCCCGCGGTCCACGCCGCCCAGCTCGGCATAGAGCACGTAATCCTCGGTGACCAGGTTCGAGACCAGCGCGCGCATGCCGATGAACCAGCCGCCGATGCCGACCAGGATCAGCGAGACGGCGGGCAGGATCGAGTGGCGCAGCACGTCGAGGACCAGCGACAGGCTGAAGCTCAGATCGCGGTTCATCACATAGGCGCCGGTGATCGGAAGGATCGGCCAGACATAGCCGAACAGGATCAGGAGCACGAAGGCGAGCACGTAGTAGGGGATCGGCTGCAATCCCATCGCCGCGATCTCAGCGGCCTTGAGCAGCCGGTTCTGCCGGTAGTAGCCGGCGAGCCCGCCGAGCAGGTTGCCGAGCGTCCAGGCGATCACGGTCGAGGTGACCAGCAGGCCCGCGGTCCACGGCGCCGCGCGCGCGACCAGGGATGTCACCGGCGCCGGAAAGGCGGAGAGCGAAGGGCCCAGGTCGCCGCGCGCCATGCGCTGCCAGTACTCGACATATTGCTCCCACAGCGAGCCCTGCAGCCCATAGAGCTCGGTGAGCGTGCGGCGCATCTCGGCGACTACCTCCGGGCTGTTGGCCATGCCGGAATTGATCCGGGCCAGCGTCTGCTCGACCGGGTCGTTCGGCGTCAGGTGGGTGATGAAGAAGACGGCGGTGATCGCCAGGAACAGGACCGCCAGGAATTGCACGAAGCGGCGCAGGACGAAGATCAGATACGCGCGCATCGCCCGCAGCCACCCCTGGTCGAAGGACCGGGGCGGCTCGCGCCGCCCCGGCCAGTTCAACACGATGGGGAGGAGATTACGACTTCGGCTGGATGCGTTCCATCATGTAGCGGGAATTGGCCCAGTTCGGCACCGGGTTCGTGTAGGGGTTCTTGATCGACGGGTAGCCGGTCCAGTAGGTGTCGTCCATCGAGGTTTCCACGTTGTACGACATCAGCGGAATGATCGGCATTTCGCGGACCATCAGCTTCATGAACTGGATGCCCAGCTCGGTGCCCTTCGGATCGTCGAAGCCGATCTTCTTGACCGCCTCGATGATCTGATCGAGCTCCGGATTCTGCCAACGCTGCCAGTTGCGCTCCGGCTGCGGCTCGCCGGCCTTGGCGACGAACTGCGACTCCCAGCTGAGCAGGAAGAACGAGAGGTCGGGATGCCCACCCCAGGTCTCGATGCTCCAGCCGATCCCCGCCTCGAAGGTGCCGGGCCGGAACGCGTTGACGAACGGGTTCTGGACCACGACGGTCTTGGCGTCGACGCCGGCGGCCTTCCAGTTCTGCACGATCATCGAGCCGGCCCGGGTCATCACGCTGCGCGCGTTGTCCTCGACCGTCAGTTCGACCGTGAACGGCTTGCCGTCCTTGTCGACCCACTTGCCGTCCTGCTTGTGGTAGCCGGCCTTCTCCATCAGCTCGCCGGCGGCCTTCACGTCGTGCTTCCACCAGCCATAGCCGATGGCCTTGGCGATCGCGTCGGGCGCGCTCGGAATCGCGTCGCCGAGGGAGGGACGCAGCGAGTCCGCGATCTCCTTGCCGACATTCGGATCGTAGGGCTTGAACTTGCGCTTGCCGGTGTCGATCTCGAACGCCTTGAGCCAGCCCTGCATGGGCTTCTCGTAGACGTCGTTGGCGATGCCGGTCGGCGGCGAGGCGATCGCCGAGATGGTCGCGGCGCCGCGGTAGGACGCCATCGCCACCTGCTTGATGTCGATCATCAGCGTCAGCGCCCAGCGCACGGCCGGATCCTGGAACTTCGGATTCTGGTCGTTGAAGATGACCATCGGCAGCGTCGGATCGGGATGCGCGTAGGGGAAGCCCTCGAACCAGCTGTGCTCGCTCTTCGAGGTCTTCATCAGGTTGAGGATGCCCTCGGGCGTGTTGTCGTGGATGATGTCGAGATTGTGGTTCGCCTGCTCGATCGAGCGCTTCTCCGGCGGGCCGAGATAGACATAGGCGACGTATTTAACCTTCGGCTGGCCGAAGCGCATGCTCATGCTGGAGTTCTTCCAGTCGTCGCGCAGCTCCCAGATGTACCAGTTGCCGTTGGGGTCGAAGCTGTGCAGCTTGTAGGCGCCCAGGCCGACCGGCGGATTGAAGTCGAACTTGAGCGGGTCGGCGACCTTCTCGAAGATATGCTTGGGCATGATCCAGGCGCCGAACCAGCGCACCGAGAAGATGGCGTGGAAGCGCGAGTTGGCCGCCTTCAGCTTGAACACCACGGTGTGCGGATCGGTCGCGGTGACCGTGTCGACGTTGGCCGCGAACGGCGCGCTCCAGGTCATGCCCGGATGCTGGATCTGCTCCTGCACGGTGAACACCACGTCGTCGGCCGTGAAGTCGACGCCGTCGCTCCACTTGATGCCGTCGCGCAGCTTCACCGTCATCTGGGTGAAGTCGGAATTGTATTCGGGAGGTCCGGAGGCGAGCGAGCTGTCGATCGCGCCGTCGAGACCCTTCTCGGGATCGATGTACCAGAAGGTGTCCATGGCGAGCTGATGCAGGCCGGTCGACCAGCCGCCGCCGGTGCCCGGCACCCACACGTTGAACCAGCTCGGATTCTTGATCGTGCCTTCGGGGTTCTCGACGATGAGGACATCCTTGCGCGGGATGCCCGCGAGGAAGTCGTCCGCCAAGGCCGAGGCGCTCACCAACATCGCGCCGAGCGCAAGCGCGAACAGCCGCATTGTGCGCATCTGGTCCCTCCCTGTAGCGATCCCGTCTAGCAGCGGGATTTCCTCATACGAAATTACCGAATGACCTTTCCGGGGTCAACCAAGTCGGTGATATGAAACCGATATCCTGATACAAAAACTATTCGCCCGGCCAGTCACACCGCGAGGCGAATCACGTTGTACGAACTCGGCGCGAGCTTGGCGCGCAGCTTCCCGTCCTCGACCGCGCTTCCCGTTTGCGCCTTCGGCACGACACGATTGGGCGCGGCGGCGGTGTTGGTCGCGCGCAAATTCTTGTTGGCGATGACGATGTGTTCGGCGACGCGCGCCGCGCCGAAACCGGCGAGCGAGACGGCGAGGTCCATCGCCTGCTTGGGGTGCCGGTTGACCGCGAACAGAGTCACCTGGCGCTTGTCGCGGCTCGCCACGGCGGCCAGGTCGAGATAGGGCACGTCGTCGGCCGCCTTGGCCGAGAAGGTGGGCGAGTCGATGGCCACCGCGAGCGCGTGGCCGCGGCCGTGCAGCGAGCCGAGCAGGAACGGGTAATAGATGGTCTGCCGCCAGGCGCGCCCGCCGGTCTCGGTCATGATCGGCGCGATCACGTTCACCAGCTGCGCGATGCAGGCTATCTTCACGCGGTCGGCGCGGCGGATAAAGGTGTTCAGGATGCCGCCGACGACGAGCACGTCCTCCATATTGTAGGGCTCTTCGAGCAACGGCGGCGCGAGCGGCCAGTCGGAGCGGTCGATCGCCACATGGTCCTGGCGGCGCTTGTGGTACCAGACGTTCCACTCGTCGAACGAGATGAACACGTCCTTCTTGGCGCGCTTCTTCGCCTTCACATAGTCGATGATCCCGCCGACCGTCTGGATGTAGCGGTCGAGCACCGCGGTCTTGGCGAGGAAGTTCTCGTAGTCGCGCTCGTAGTTCTCGAAATACATGTGCAGCGAGATGTGGTCGACATTCTCGTAGGTCTG
>JASHSH010000037.1 GCA_030040955.1 Rhodospirillales bacterium | reverse complement strand
GACCTCGATGCCGGCGATGCGCAGCAGCGCGAAGCCGGTCGCGACCTCGAGCGCGGCCGACGAGCTAAGTCCCGATCCCACCGGCACATCGCTTTCGATCAGCAGGTCGGCGCCGACCAACCGATGGCCGGCGCTCGCCAGCATCACGGCGACGCCGCGGACATAGTCGCTCCAGTCCTTGCGCGGCCGCGGCGCGGGTTCGTCGAGATCGAACTCGGCGGTCTGCTCCATCCGCAGCGAGTGGACGCGAAGGGTTCGGTCGCCGCGCGCGGCGATCGCCACCCGGGTCGTCAGTTCCAGCGCCGCCGGCAGCACGAACCCGTCATTGTAGTCGGTGAACTCGCCGATCAGATTGACCCGGCCGGGAGCGGCGAAAACGCGCGCCGCGCGGCCGAAGCGGCGGACGAGTTCTTCCGTTATTCCCTGGGCTTGCACGCGGATTCCTCCCCGGCGCCGGTCGTCTTCGGCGCCTAGTGAGTAGCATGCCCGGCGCGGCCCAGATAGGGGGAGCGGGCGACCCCCACCGGCCGCCGCGCCTTCGCCGCGCATGTCGCGCATTTGCGCGAGATACTGGACCGCGCGCAGCCCGGATCGTCGCAATAGCGGCTCAGCCGGCGACCAGGAACCGCCAGACGAAAAAGACCGCGAGCGAACCGGCGATGGTCGCCAGCCGGCGCTTCCCGAACCAGGCGATGGCGATGGCGGCAACTCCGCCGACCAGCCACGGGCTGCGCCAGCTCAGGTTCAGGGAATCGCCGCCGGAGAACAGGATCAGCGGCACGGTGATCGCGCTCAGCACCGCGACCGGCACGAAGGAGAGCGCGTCGCGGGCCAGCGGCGGGAACACGATCCGCTCGCCGAGCAGGTAGAAGGTGGCGCGGCAGGCGAGCGTGATCGCGGCCATGCCCAGGATGGCGAGCGGATAATTCACGCGGCACCCCGTGCCGCGCGGCGCAGTCGCAGGGCCGCCACGCCCGCCGCGATCCCTACCGCGGAGGCCGCGAGCAAGCCCAGGCGCAGCGGCAGATCGTGCAGCGCCACCGCCGCCACGGCGGACGAGAGCGCGGCGGCCAGCCGTGGCCGTTCGCCGAGTTGCGGCACGACGATGGAGACGAAGGTCGCCACGATGGCGAAGTCCAGCCCGCTGGTGGCGAGTCCGGGGAAAGATTCGCCGACCAGTACCCCGGCGACGGTCATCGTCAGCCAGTTCGCATACATGGCGAGACCGGCGCCGAGATAGTACCAGTGGCCGAGAGTAGCCTGCGGCTCGCGGCGGTGGAATTCGCTGACCAGCGCGAACGCCTCGTCGACCAGCAGGAAGGCGAGCAGCAAGCGCCATCGCTTCGGCAGCCGCGCCACATGGGGCAGCAGGTTGGCCGCGTACAGTCCGTGCCGGAGATTGACGATCAGGGTGGTCAGCCAAAGCAGGACGAGGCCGGCATGGGCCGCGATCAGCCCAAGGGCGACGAATTGCGAAGCGCCGGCGAACACGGTGGCCGACATCAGCAGCCCGTTCCACGCGCCCAGCGGGCCCGAGGCGGCGAGCGCGCCGAATATGAACCCGAACGGGGCGGCGCCCAGGATCATCGGCGCCATGTCGCGCGCGCCGGCAAGCAGACGTGAACGTCGTGTCACCCCTGCTCCCGACCCGTCCGCCAACTCCGCCTCCGCGCCTCGACCCGGGCGCAGCTTGGCGATCCGCCCTTCCGCAAACAAGGGGCGGCCCATGCGCGGGGCGCAGTTCTCCGGCTCCGGAGGCGCAATTGCGCCCAGGCCGGGAACCGGCATAATGCCGCCCGCGCAAGGGACGACGGAACTCGGATGGAAGCCAAGTTGACGGTTGAGAAGGTGTCCGCGAATGCCGCGCGGATCGGCGAGACGGCGACGCTCGCGATCCTGTTCGCGCTCAGCTTCTCGCACATGCTCAACGACATGAACCAGTCGCTGATCGCGGCGATCTACCCGATGCTGAAATCCGATTTCGGGCTGAACTTCGCGCAGATCGGCCTGATCACGCTGGCGTTCCAGCTCACGGCCTCGATCCTCCAGCCTTTCGTCGGCCTGTACACCGACTACCGGCCGATGCCCTATTCGCTCGCCATCGCCATGAGCTGCACGCTGCTCGGGCTGCTTTTGCTTTCGGTGGCGTCGAGCTTCCCGATGCTGCTGGTCGCCGCCGCCATGGTCGGAATTGGCTCCTCGGTGTTCCACCCCGAATCCTCGCGGGTGGCGCGCATGGCTTCGGGCGGTCGGCACGGCTTCGCCCAGTCGCTGTTCCAGGTCGGCGGCAATACCGGCTCGGCGATCGGGCCGCTGCTCGCGGCATTCATCGTGCTGCGCCACGGCCAGGGAAGCGTAGCCTGGTTCTCCGGCGCGGCGCTGGTCTGCATTCTGCTGCTCGTCGGTGTCGGGCGCTGGTATGCGCGCCAGCGCAAGGCCGCCGCCGCGCGTCCGCGCTCCGCTCCCACACTTGCGGCGTCCGGCATCTCGCGGTTCCGGGTCTGGTTCTCGATCGCGATCCTGTTCGTGCTGGTGGTGTCGAAATATCTGTATATCGGCAGCCTGACCAACTTCTACACCTTCTACCTGATGGGCAAGTTCGGCCTGTCCGCCGAGAGCGCGCAGATCTACCTGTTCGTGTTCCTGGCCGCCGCCGCGGTCGGCACCTTCGCCGGCGGTCCGATCGGCGACCGCATCGGGCGCAAATACGTGATCTGGGCGTCGATCCTGGGCGTGCTGCCCTTCACGCTGATCCTGCCGCATGTCGGGCTGGCCTGGACGGCGGTGCTGTCCGTGGTGATCGGCCTGGTGCTCTCCTCGGCCTTCTCGGCGATCTTGGTCTATGCGCAGGAGCTGGTGCCCGGGAAGGTGGGTATGATCTCGGGCCTGTTCTTCGGCTTCGCCTTCGGCGTGGGCGGATTGGGCGCGGCCGCGCTCGGCCTGCTCGCCGACCGCACCAGCATCGACTTCGTCTACCAGGTCTGCGCCTATCTGCCCGCGCTCGGCCTGCTCACCGCGCTGCTACCGAACATCGAGGGCGCGATGATGATCCGGCGCCGCGCGCTGGCGGCGTCGAACGCGCCGGCCTCCTGACGCCCAGCGGCGGCGGATGCGCGGCCTGGTCCTCGCCATCGACCAGGGCACGACCTCGACCCGCGCGATCCTGTTCGACGAGACCCAGTCGGTCCACGCCACCGCGCAGAAGGAGCTGACCCAGCACTATCCGCATCCCGGCTGGGCTGAGCACGATCCCGAGGAAATCTGGTCGGCGACCGTGGCGGTATGCCGCGAGGCGCTAGCGGCGGCCGAAGTCGGCGCGCGCGATGTTGCCGCCATCGGCATCACCAACCAGCGCGAGACGTCCCTGATTTGGGACCGCGACACCGGCCGGCCGATCCATCGCGCGATCGTATGGCAGGACCGTCGCACCGGGCCGGAATGCGAGGCGCTGCGGGCCTCGGGCGCCGAGGCGGAGGTGTCGGCGCGCACCGGCCTCCTACTCGATCCCTATTTCTCGGCGACCAAGCTCGCCTGGCTGCTCGACCATGTCGACGGCGCCCGCGCCCGGGCCGAGGCCGGGCGGCTATTGTTCGGCACGGTCGACTCCTATCTGGTCTGGCGGTTGACGGAGGGTCGCGTGCACGCGACCGACGCC
>JASHSH010000398.1 GCA_030040955.1 Rhodospirillales bacterium | reverse complement strand
CGCCGCTCGGCGGCCGGCACACCGTAGAGCCCGGCCTGCACGTCGAGCAGCTCGCGCGGCGTGAAGAACGGATCCAGGTTCAACTCCTGCGGCACCACGCCGATCGCGGAGCGCGCCATGCGCTCCTGCGCCTGCGTGTCGTAGCCCCAGATGCGCGCGTGCCCGGAGGTCTTGCGCACCAGCCCGGCCAGGATGTTGATCAGCGTGGATTTGCCGGCGCCGTTGGGTCCGAGCAGTCCGAACACCGAGCCGCGCGGGATGGCGAGGTTGACCGAATCGAGCGCGCGCTTGGGCGGCTGGCGGCCGCGCGCCGGATAGACCTTGGTCAGCGCTTCGATCTCGACCGCGTGGGCGGGCGGCGCGGCGGACAGGGAACCGGCTTCCGGCATGGAGGAGAGACGAGGATTGCGGGACCGCTGCCAATGGGTATCATCCGCCCGAACGGCGGGTCAATGCCGGCCAGCCGGGAATTGCGGGGCGCGCGGGAGGGGATCGGCATGGAGAAGGAAATCGTCACCGTGACCGAGCGCACCGTGGCCTGCGACGGCAAGGATCCGCCGCTCGGCCATCCGCGCGTGTTCCTCACCTTCAAGCCCGGCAGCCGCGAGATCGTCTGTCCCTATTGCAGCCGGGTCTTCGTCCTCGCCGAGGGCGCGCCCGCCCACGCCGGGCACTGAGCGGGGCCGTTCCCCCTCACGCCGGATCGCGCGCCGGCACCAGGGTCGGTGGCCGCGCGGTGAGCATCTGGGCCGCATGGCGGTCGGCCCCCGATGGCAGCGGCGCGGCCGGGTCGGTAATCCAGGAAGCGATGTCGTCGAGCACGGTGCGCGCTTCGAGATCGCGCAGCAGCATGTGCCAGCCCTTGGCGTAGACCGCGCGGGTCAGCCGGTCGGATCGGATCGCCGCCATCACCCGATAGCTCGGCGCGGGCGGCACGATCTCGTCATGCTCGCCATAGAGCAGCAGGATCGGACCCTTCAGCTTCGGCGCGACGGCATAGGCGTCATCCATCAGGTCGACGAGTCCATCCAGCGTGCCTACGCGCGTCTCCTTGATCACCAGGGGATCGCGCGAGAGTTCGCGCAGCATGGGCTCGTTGTCGGAGGGGCGGATGTCGAGCCCGCGCCCGCTCACCGGCAGCCAGGGCACGGTATGCGCGCTCGCCCACAACAGTCCGCGCTCGAAAATGTTCATGCTGGAGCGCGACCACACCGCGGGCGCGGCCAGGATCACCCCGGCGACATGGGCGGGCGGGCGTTCCGCCATCGCCGCCATCGCCACCGCGCCGCCCATGCTCTCGCCGAGCAGATAGAAGGGCAGGCCCGGATATTTCGCCTCGATCAGCGCGGCCGCGGTGTCCAGATCGTCGACCATCGCGGCCCGGCCGGCCCAGCCACCCGGATTGGGCGCGCGGCCGAACCCGCGCTGGTCGTAGGCATAGACCGCGATGCCCTTGCCGGCCAGATACGCGCCCGGTTTGGCGAAGGCGTTGGAATAGTCGTTGAACCCGTGCAGCGCGAGGACCACCGCGCTTGGCTTGCCCTCCGGCAGCCACACGCGCAGCGGCAGCCGCGCCCCGTCGGCGGCGAGGATCGCGTCCGCTTCGAGCCGCGGCTCCGTCACCGGCGGACCTTCGGGCAGGATGCTGGGGGCGCAGGAGGCAAGGGTCAGCACGCCGAGCAGGGACGGAACGAACAGCGACCGCATGATCGAGGACGGAGCTTTGACCCCACCGGGGCTACGGGTATCATCCTGCCCGCCGGCCGGTCAATCGGCCGCCGCCTCGGAGCCCTATGACCGCCGACCACGCCCGCGCCGGAGTCCTCAGGCATCTGTGCCTCGTCGACGGTTCGGGCTTCATCTTCCGCGCCTTCCACGCGCTGCCGCCGATGACCCGGCCCGACGGCACGCCGGTCAACGCGGTCTACGGCTTCACCTCGATGCTGATCAAGCTGCTCGGCGACACCGAAGCCGACCATATCGCGGTGATCTTCGACGCCGGCCGCGCCAGCTTCCGCAACGAATTCTACCCCGAATACAAGGCACACCGGCCCGACCCGCCGGACGAGCTGGTGCCGCAATTCGCGCTCACCCGCGATGCGGTCCAGGCGTTCAACGTCGCCTCGGTCGAGATGGAGGGCTACGAGGCCGACGACCTGATCGCCACCTATGCGCGGCAGGCGGCCGCGCTCGGCGCCAAGGTCACCATCGTCTCCTCCGACAAGGACCTGATGCAGCTGGTCGGCGGCTCCGTCGGCATGTTCGACCCGATGAAGAACCGCCCCATCGGCGAGGCCGAGGTGCGCGAGAAATTCGGCGTGGGTCCCGACAAGGTGATCGACGTCCAGTCCCTCGCCGGCGATCCCACCGACAATGTGCCCGGCGTGCCCGGCATCGGGGTGAAGACGGCGGCGCAGCTGATCGAGCAGTTCGGCGATCTCGACACGCTGCTCGCCCGCGCATCCGAAATCCCGCAGCCGAAGCGGCGCGAGACCCTGCTCGCGCATGCCGAGGACGCGCGCGTCTCGCGCCGGCTCGTCACCCTGAAGACCGACGTGCCGGTGACCCAGACGCTGGCGAGCTTCGCGACCAGACCCGTCGACCGCGCGCGGCTGCTCGCCTTTTTCGACACGCAAGGCTTCAAGAGCATCCGCGCCCGCATCGATTCGCTCGCGCCTCTCAAGCCGGGCGACGCGGTCCCGCCCGCCGCGATCCCGGCGCCCCCGGTGGAGACCACCCGCGCGCATGCGCCGCGTGCCGCGCCGGTCCATGTCGCCGCCAAGCAAGCCGCCGGCAAGCCGGTCTACGAGCTGATCCTGGACGCGGAGAAGCTCGACGGCTGGATCGCGGAGGCGACGGCGGCCGGCATCGTCGCGGTCGACACCGAAACAGATTCGCTCGATCCGATGCGCTGCCATCTGGTCGGCGTCTCGCTCGCCGTCGAGCCGGGCCGCGCCTGCTATATCCCCGTGCGCCACGATCCCGCTCCGCCCCAGGGCAGCCTCGATCTCGGCAAGGCGGGCGGCAAGCATGCCGCGCCCGCGCTGATCCCGGCCGAGGTCACGGCGGCCAGGCTCAAGCCGCTGCTCGAGGACCCGTCCGTCCTCAAGATCGGCCACAACATCAAGTTCGACATGAAGGTGCTGGCCCGGGTCGGCATCGAGGTCGCGCCGGTTGACGATACGCTGGTGCTTGATTTCGTGCTCGAAGGCTCGAACCACGGCCACGGCATGGACGAGCTGTCCGAACTCTATCTCGCGCACAAGACGATCACCTTTGCCGAGGTCGCCGGCACCGGCAAGGCGCAGGTCACCTTCGACAAGGTGCCGCTGGAGGCCGCGCGCGACTATGCCGCCGAGGACGCCGAGGTGACGCTCCGGCTGCACCATGCGCTCAAGCCGCGCCTCCTCGCCGAGCGCATGGTCGCGGTCTACGAAACGCTGGAACGTCCGCTGATCCCGGTGCTGTGCGCGATGGAACGCGCCGGCGTCAAGGTCGACCGCCGCGAGCTCGAGGCGATGAGCGTCGAGTTCGGCGAGCGCATGGCGAAGATGGAGGCCGAGATCCAGGAGCTCGCCGGCATGCCGTTCAACATCGGCTCGCCCAAGCAGCTCGGCGAGGTGCTGTTCGACAAGCTCGGCCTGCCCGGCGGCAAGAAGAGCGCGAAGACCGGCGCCTACGCCACCGGCGCCGACGTGCTCGAATCCTTGGCACCCATGCACGAGCTGCCGCGCAAGGTGCTCGACTGGCGCCAGATCGCCAAGCTCAAGAGCACCTATGCCGACACCCTGGTCGAGCAGATCAATCCCGCCACCGGGCGCGTGCACACCAGCTACGCGATGGCCGGCGCGAGCACCGGCCGCCTCGCCTCGCAGGACCCGAACTTGCAGAACATACCCATCCGCACCGACGAGGGCAGGCGCATCCGCAAGGCCTTCGTCGCCGAGAAGGGCAATTTGCTGCTGTCGGCGGACTATTCGCAGATCGAGCTGCGCCTGGTCGCCGACGTGGCCGGGGTCGAGGGGCTGAAGCGCGCGTTCCGCGAGGGCGCCGACATCCACGCCATCACCGCCTCGCAGGTGTTCGGCGTCCCGGTGGAGGGCATGGACCCGATGGTGCGCCGCCGCGCCAAGGCGATCAATTTCGGCATCATCTACGGCATCAGCCCGTTCGGCCTGGCCAACCAGCTCGGCATCCCGCAGGCCGAGGCCAAGGCCTATATCGACGCCTATTTCGCGCGCTATCCCGAAATCCGCGCCTATATGGACGCGACCAAGGCCGAGGCCCGGCGAAAGGGCTATGTCACCACGCCGTTCGGGCGCAAATGCTTCACCCCCTCGATCAACGACCGCAACCCGGCGATGCGCAGCTTCGCCGAGCGCGCGGCGATCAACGCCCCGATCCAGGGCGGCGCGGCCGACATCATCAAGCGCGCGATGATCCGCCTGCCCGCCGCGCTGG
>JASHSH010000397.1 GCA_030040955.1 Rhodospirillales bacterium | reverse complement strand
GACATGGCGACGATGGCGTCGGCCGGGCTGCCGCCCGCGGCGAGCACGTCGCGCCCCACCAGGGTGGCGTTGGGTTCGTCCGACGCGACCATGCCGGCGAAATTGCTGTGGCTGGAGAAGCCGAAGGTCTGCAGCCCGGAGTCCTTGCCGCAGCCAGCCAGCGCGAGGCAGAGGGCGAGGATCGGCAGGCCGCGTTGATTTCCCCGGACGGGGTGATTAGCTTTGCCGTGCTTGGGAGAGAGAAGCTTGTCGCTGCGCCGCATTTCGTACCTGTCGTTGGCCCTTTTGGTCGGGCTCGTTTCGGGCTCCGCGGGCGCCCAGCAAATGAACTTCATCCGCGACGCGGAGATCGAAAATACCCTGCGCACCTACGCCACGCCACTGTTCGAGCAGGCGGGCGTGGAGCCGCGCGCCGTGCATATACACATCGTAAACACCCCGGACATCAACGCCTTTGTCGCCGACGGGCTCAACTTGTTCCTGATGACCGGGCTGATCATCAAGACCAAGAACGCGGGCGAGCTGATCGGCGTGATCGCGCACGAATGCGGCCATATCGCGGGCGGGCACCTGATTCATGGCCAGACCGCCTACGAAGGCGCGATGACCGAATCGCTCGCCGCCATGCTGCTCGGCGTGGTGGCCGGCGCGGCGACGGGACGAGGCGACCTGGCCGGCGTGATCGCCGGGGCGGGCAACGACATCGCCGGCCGCCAATATCTTGCCTTCAGCCGCATGGTCGAGGGTTCGGCCGACACGGCCGCGCTCCGCTTCCTCGACAATCTCCACGAATCGGCGCAGGGCTTCCTCGATTTCATGCAGACGCTGATGGGCCAGGAGATGCTGCTCTCGGTCAACCAGGACCCGTATGTGCGCACCCATCCGCTGACCCAGGACCGTATCGACGAGATCCGTCACCATGTCGAGCTGTCGCCCTGGTCGAACGCCAAGGTGCCGCCGCAGTTCGAGGAGATGCACGACCGCATGGTGGCCAAGCTGGTGGCGTTCCTCAGCCCGCCGGTGGAGACGCTGGCGCGCTACAAGGAGGGCGACAGCACGGTGCCCGCGCGCTACGCCCGCGCCATCGCCTATTACCGCATTCCGGACCTCGCGCGCGCCGTTCCGCTGATCGACGGGCTGATCGCCCAGTACCCCGACGACCCCTATTTCCTCGAGTTGAAGGGGCAGATGCTGTTCGACAATTCGCGCGTCAAGGAATCGATTCCGGACTACGCGAAATCGGTGAAGCTGCTGCCCGACAACGCGCTGCTGCGCGCCGAGCTGGGCATGGCCGAGGTCGAGGCGGAAGATCCCGCCACCGTGCCCGACGCGGTCGAGAACCTGCGCTACGCCACCCGCGACGAGCCGGACAATCCCGAGGGATGGCGCCTGCTCTCCACCGCCTACACGCGCGCCGGCCAGGACGCCGAGGCCGAGTATGCGCTCGCCGAATATTCGTTCCTCGCCGGCCATTGGGACGAGGCGATCTTCCACGCCAAGGCGGCCGAGGCCGGGCTGAAGCACGGCACGCCCGACGCGTTGCGCGCCGCCGACATCCGCGTCGCCGCGCAGGTCGAGAAGGACAAGGCCAAGAACCGCTGAGCTGAACCGCGCCGCGCCGGCTCAGCCCGGTCCCGCCGCGCGGCGCTGGAGCGCGACCAACTCCTCCCGGATATGCTTCAGGTTCGATTCCGCGCTGGCGATGGCGTCGAGTTGGATCTGCTGCATCGCGCGCAGGCGTTCGAGAATCAAGGATAGGCGGTTGACGAGAATCATCAGCAGCACCGCGACGACTCCCCACCCGCCGACCATGTACCACGACATGCTCGGTTTCCCCCGCTGACCAGACAACCCCCGTATCAGCCTAGCGCAGTCGCTTCCCGCCGCCTACCCGCGAAATCGCGGTGCCGGCGGCCCTTGCCCGCGGGCGTGCGCCGGGAGCATGATGCGCGGCTTTCGCGCCATTGCCGAGGTGGATTATGCGTGTCGCTACCCTCGCCGCCGCCCTGCTCGCCGCCTGCGCGCTCGGTCTCGCCGCGCCGGCGCGCTCCGACGACGCGCAGCCGGACGCGACCATGCAGCCGCAGCCTAGCGCCGAGCAGAAGGCCGACGAGTCGCAGCCGAAACCCGGCGCGGAGCAGAAGAGCGAGGCGATGCCGTCCCCGCTCGACGCGATGCAGCAGGACGCGGTCCGGAAGCTGATCCACGACTATCTGATGGACCATCCCGAGGTCATCGTAGAGGCGGTGCAGCAGCTGCGCGACCGCGAGCATGCCGAGGCGCAGGCCGAGGCGCAGAAACAGCTGATCGCGCGAAAGGACGAGGTGATCCGCGATCCGGCCACGCCGGTCGCCGGCAATCCGGACGGCGACGTCACCGTGGTCGAGTTCTTCGACTATCACTGCCCCTATTGCAAGGCGATGATCGACACCGTGTTCGACATGGTGAAGCAGGACGGCAATATCCGCTTCGTGATGAAGGAACTGCCGATCCTGGGCCCCGATTCGGTGTTCGCGGCCCGCGCCGCCATCGCCGCCCGCCAGCAGGGCAAGTATCTCGAATTCCACATGGCGCTGATGCACCTGAACGGCCCGCTGAGCGAGGCTTCGGTGATGAAGGTCGCCGCCTCGGTCGGGCTCGACCGCACCAAGCTCAAGGCCGACATGAACGATCCGAAGATCGCCGAGATCATCGACGCCGATCTCGATCTGGCGCACGCGCTGGCGATCGATGGAACGCCGGGCTGGGTGATCGGCGACCACGTCCATTCGGGCGCGATGTCGCCCGAGGCGTTCAAGCAGGAAGTGGACGAGGCGCGCAAGACCAAGGGCTAGCGCGGCAGGTCGCTCGACCCCATCAGGAACTCGTCGACCGCGCGCGCGGCTTGTCGGCCTTCGCGGATCGCCCACACCACCAGCGACTGGCCGCGCCGCATGTCACCGCAGGCGAATACCTTGTCCTGCGAGGAGCGGTAGCGCTGCATGTCGGCCTTGACGTTGCCGCGCCCGTCCCGCTCCACGCCGAGCTGTTCGATCATCCCCTCGTGCACCGGGTGAACGAAGCCCATCGCGAGTAGGACCAAATCGGCCGGCAGATCGAAATCCGAGCCGGCGACCGGCTTCATCTTGTCGTCGACCTTGACCGCGCGCAGGCGCGAGACCTTGCCGCCGGTTCCCTCCAGGCGAAGGGCGGTGGCGCTCCACAGCCGCTCGCATCCTTCCTCCTGCGAGCTCGAGGTGCGCAGCCGGATCGGCCAGTTCGGCCAGACGAGGTCGCGGTTCTCGCGCACCGGCGGCTTGGGCAGTATCTCGATCTGGGTGATCGAGGCCGCGCCCTGGCGGTTGGCGGTGCCGATGCAGTCCGACCCTGTGTCGCCCCCGCCCATCACGATCACATGCTTGCCCTTGGCCAGGATGTCCGCCCCGCCGACCGGCTCGCCGCCGACGCGGCGGTTCTGCTGGGTCAGGAACTGCATGGCGAAATGCACGCCGGCCAGTTCGCGCCCCGGCACCGGCAGATCGCGCGGCTTCTCCGAGCCGCCGGCCAGCACGACGGCGCCGAAGTCGCGCATCAGCTCGCCCGCGGGCAGGCCGACGCCGACATGGACGCCGGTCACGAACGCGACGCCCTCGGCCCGCATCTGCTCGACGCGGCGCTCGACTACCCATTTCTCCAGCTTGAAGTCGGGGATGCCGTAGCGCAGCAGCCCGCCCGGCTGGGCGCTCTTCTCGTAGACGGTGACGGCGTGCCCGGCGCGGCACAGCTGCTGGGCGCAAGCGAGGCCGGCCGGTCCGGAGCCGACCACCGCGACCTTCCTGCCGGTGCGCCGGCGCGGCGGCTCGACCGCCACCCAGCCCTCCTTGAAGGCGCGCTCGGCGATCGAATACTCGATGTCCTTGATGGTCACCGGCGCGTCGTCGAGCTTGAGGGTGCAGGATTCCTCGCATGGCGCGGGGCAGATACGGCCGGTGATCTCGGGGAAATTGTTGGTCGAGTGCAGCACCTCGGCCGCCGCGCGCCACTGGTCCTGGTAGACCAGGTCGTTCCACTCCGGGATGATGTTGTTGACCGGACAGCCGGTGTGGCAGAAGGGCACGCCGCAGTCCATGCAGCGCGCCGCCTGCTCGCGGAGCTCCTTCGGCTCTTCTGGGCGCGCGAACTCGCGGAAGTGCTTCAGACGCTCCGCGACCGGTTCGCTGTGATGCTCGGCGCGGGGGTACTCCTTGAACCCCGTGACCTTGCCCATGTCACGGGACCCCGACCACCGTCACCGACCTTGCATCCTCCTCGACGGCCTCGATCGCCTGCGAGCGCTGCATGGCGAGCAGCGCGCGCCGGTAATCGATCGGCATGACCTTGACGAAGCGCGGCAGGTAGCGGTCCCACTCGGCCAGGATCTGCTTGGCCCGCGCGCTGTTGGTATAGTGCAGGTGGTTCTCGATCAGCCGGCGCAAGCGGATCGCGTCATCGCCCAGCATGTTGGCGAACAGGTCGACCGGACCCTCGCGGCCGCCATTGCCGTTGCCCGATTTCGCGCCGGCGAGTCCGCTTAGCGGCTCGAGCTCGACCATCGAGAGATTGCAGCGCGTCTCGAACTCGCCCTTGTCGTCGAGCACGTAGGCGATGCCGCCGCTCATACCGGCGGCGAAGTTGCGCCCCGTTCCGCCGATCACCGCGACGATTCCGCCTGTCATGTACTCGCAGCCATGGTCGCCGACGCCCTCGACCACCGCGACCGCGCCCGAATTGCGCACCGCGAAGCGCTCGCCGGCGACGCCGCGGAAATAGCATTCGCCCTCGATCGCCCCGTACATCACCGTGTTGCCGATGATGATGTTCTGCTCGGCGACCAGGCGCGACTCGGGCGGGGGCATGATGACCACGCGCCCGCCGGACAGGCCCTTGCCGACATAGTCGTTGGCCTCGCCGGTCAGTTCGAGCGCCACGCCGCGGGCGAGGAAGGCGCCGAAGCTCTGCCCAGCGCTGCCTTTGAGGCGGACGATCACCGTGTCCTCCGGCAGTCCGGCATGGCCGTGGCGCTTGGCGATTTCGCCCGACAGCATGGCGCCCACGGTGCGGTCGCTGTTCTGGATAGGAAGCTCGATCGTCACCGGCTTGCGGTGTTCCAGCGCCCCCTTGGCGCGTTCGATCAAGGTGCGGTCGAGCACCTTGTCGATCGCGTGCTTCTGGCGCTCCGAATTGAACACCGCGACGCCCGCGCGCGGCGGCGGCTTGTGGAACAGACGCGAAAGGTCGAGCCCGCGCGCCTTCCAGTGATCCACGGCCCGGCGCGCATCGAGCAGGTCGGCACGCCCGATCAGCTCGTCGAGCCTGCGCACGCCGAGCGAGGCCATGATCTCGCGCGCCTCCTCGGCGACGAAGAAGAAATAGTTGATCACATGCTCGGGCTGGCCGGTGAAGCGCTTGCGAAGTTCCGGGTCCTGGGTCGCGACGCCGACCGGACAGGTGTTCAGGTGGCATTTGCGCATCATGATGCAGCCGGCCGCGATCAGCGGCGCGGTGGCGAAGCCGAACTCGTCGGCGCCGAGCATCGCGCCCACCACCACGTCGCGCCCGGTGCGCAACCCGCCGTCGACCTGCACCGCGATGCGGCCGCGCAGGCGGTTGAGCACCAGCGTCTGCTGGGTCTCCGCCAGGCCGATCTCCCACGGGCAGCCGGCATGCTTGATCGAGGTCAGCGGCGAGGCGCCGGTGCCGCCCTCGTAGCCGGCGATGGTGACATGGTCGGCATGCGCCTTGGAGACGCCGGCCGCCACCGTGCCCACCCCGGTCTCGGAGACCAGTTTGACGCTGATGCGCGCGGCGGGGTTGACGTTCTTCAGGTCGAAGATCAGCTGCGCCAAATCCTCGATCGAATAGATGTCGTGGTGCGGCGGCGGGCTGATCGGGCCCACGCCCGGCGTGGAGTGACGCACGCGCGCGATCACCGCGTCGACCTTGTGGCCGGGCAGCTGGCCGCCCTCGCCCGGCTTGGCGCCCTGCGCCATCTTGATCTGGAGATCGTCGGCGTTGACCAGGTATTCGGCGGTGACGCCGAAGCGGCCCGAGGCCACCTGCTTGATCGCCGAGCGCATCGAGTCGCCGTTGGCCAGCGGCTGGAACCGATCCGACTCCTCGCCGCCCTCGCCGGTGTTCGACTTGCCGCCGATGCG
>JASHSH010000396.1 GCA_030040955.1 Rhodospirillales bacterium | reverse complement strand
CAAGGTGGTGGCCGACGAAAGCAAGGAGACGCTGCTCGCCCGGCTCGACAGCAAGCTGCTCACGGTGCTGATCGACCGCGATCTCGCCCAGGCCCCCGACGCGCTCGCCCGCTTCCGCCCGGAGCTGAAGGACGCGCGGCGCCTGATCTTCCGCTATCAGCCGAGCCACAGCCGGGTCGGCGAGCTGCTCGACGCGGTGCGCGCGGCCGGCCTCGCCATCGTCGACGTGACCACCGAGGAAGCCGATCTCGAAGACGTGTTCCTGCGCCTCACCGGTTCGCACGCGGGCGAAGCCGCCGACCGCGAAGCGGCGGGGCGGTAGAGCCCCCACCCCTACCCCTCCCCGCCGAGGGGGAGGGGTTTATCCTTGGTGCACGTCCCCTCCCCTTTTACGGGGAGGGACAGGGTGGGGTGGTGTCCGATACGAACCGCAGCCTAGTTCCTCACTCGTCCGGGCGGTGCCAGCGGCCGGTTTTCTTCTCCCGCAGATCGGCGAGCGTGGCAGCCGCCTCGGCGGGATCGGCGAGCATGCGCTCGAAGGCGAAGCGCCAGACCCGCTTGCCGCGCGCGAGGTCCCATCCATCCGGATCGACCGCGACGAGACGTCGCGCGCCGGGCTCTGCGCCTTCGTTCAGCTTCGCGATGAGCGCGGGCTCGGCGGCGGCGAAGGCATCCGCGATCGCGGCCGGCACCAGCGGGGCCGCGTCGATCGAGGCCGCGCGGGCGAAGCCGCCGACCCAGCGGATGCGCTCGATCGCCACGCGCCAGAAGGCGAAGTCGGCGAAATTCGCGTACATCGCCGCGCCGGGATGCCGCGCGAGATAGCGCCGGCGCACGCGCTCGCCCGCCACCTTCTCGATCCGGCCGAGCACGGTGGCGCGCGGACCCTCCTGCGGATTAGCGAAGCCCTGGGTGCCGTCGAACAGCAGCGAGACGCGCCCGTCCGCCTCGATGTTGCGCGCATGGTCGGAGAGGCTGGAGAGCATCAAGAGCGGCGTGCCGTCGAGATCGGTCGCCACCGCCGCCATCGAGACGAAGGCGCGCCCCTCGCCCACCAGCGTGGTGCCCAGCGCGATCCGGTTGCAGGCGCGCATCAGGCGGCGCGCCGCGGCGCGGTTGTCCTTGTCGCGCGGTTGCGCGGGATCGGTCATGGAACGGAGCGTGGCCGTGCCGCCCAAGCGGGTCAAGGCCGGCCGGCGAGGCCAAATCAGGCCCTGTGACGGCGCCTGCTGACGCGCCGCCGCCGCGGAACTATATTTCTGCCACAATGGCTTGGCTGGATATTCCGGGGGGTTTCCCAGGAGTCCGCGAACATGCCGCAGACGATCGCGTTGGTCGACGACGACCGCAATATCCTCGCTTCGGTTTCGATGGCGCTCGAGGCCGAGGGGTTCAAGGTGCGCACCTTCTCCGACGGCGCCGAGGCGCTGCGCGGGCTGACCGCCCAGCCGGCCGACCTGCTCGTGCTCGACATCAAGATGCCGAGGCTCGACGGGATGGAGCTGCTCCAGAAGCTGCGCAAGGGCTCGGCCGTGCCGGCGATCTTCCTCACCTCGAAGGACGACGAGGTCGACGAGGTGCTGGGGCTGCGCATGGGCGCCGACGACTATATCCGCAAGCCGTTCTCGCAGCGCCTGCTGGTCGAGCGCATCCGCGCGCTGCTGCGCCGGGGCGAGCTCGCCCGCGACATGGCGGACGGGCATCTGGCGGAGGTGATCGTGCGCGGCGAGCTGGTGCTCGATCCGGGGCGGCATTCCTGCACCTGGAAGGGCAAGCCGGTCGAACTCACGGTGACCGAGTTCCTGATCCTGAAGTCGCTGACCCTGCGTCCCGGCCATGTGAAGAACCGCGACCAGATGATCGACGCCGCCTATGGCGAGAACATCTATGTCGACGACCGCACCATCGACAGCCATATCAAGCGGCTGCGCCGCAAGTTCCGCGAGGTCGACGCCGCGTTCGACCAGATCGAGACGCTCTACGGCGTCGGCTACCGCTACCGCGACGGGTCGTGAATTTCGCGCCGCAAGCACGGCGGCGCGCGGTCCCGCGCCGCCCGCCCGAACGAATTCCCGAAGGCGAGCTGCCGCCGCCGACCCGCCGCCGGCTCGCCTCGCCGCTCACCCGGCGCATCCTGCTGGTCAACCTGCTCGCCCCGGTGATCCTGGTCGCCGGGCTGCTCTATCTCGACCGCTACAAGAACGAGCTGCTGGCCAACGACCTCGCCAGCCTGCGGCTGCGCGCCGAGATGGTGGCCGCCGCGGTGGGCGAAGGCGGCGTGATCGACAACGGGGTCGACCGGCCCCTGCTCTCGCCGCACCTGGCGCGGCTGATGATCGGCCGGCTGAGCGAGCCCGCGCATCTGCGCTCGCGCCTGTTCACCGCCGAGGGCCAGCTGGTCGCCGACAGCCGGGTGCTGATCTCGCCGCAGACCATCGTGCAGGTGGAGGAATTGCCGCCGCCCCAATCGGGCGGGTGGCTGCGCGCGCTGCGCCACGCCTATCAGTTCGTCGCCACCTTCGGCGCGGGGATCGGCGATCTGCCCCGGGACGCCGACCGCATCCGCTCGCGCGCCTCCGACTATCCCGAGGTGATCCTGGCGCTGACCGGCGAGGCCGGGTCGGGGGTGCGCCGCACCGCCGACAACCGCATCCTGCTCTCGGCCGCCGTGCCGGTGCAGCAGTTCAAGCAGGTGATGGGCGCGCTGCTGGCGACCGAGATCGACGACGACCTGGAGCAGAGCCTGTTCAATGTCCGCCTCACCATCATCGAGGCTTTCGCCATCGCCTGCGTGATCACGATCACGCTGTCCTTCTATCTCGCCGGCACCATCGCGCGCCCGATCCGCCGGCTCGCCGCGGCGGCCGAGCGGGTGCGGCACAGCTATGGCGGCCGCTACACCATCCCCGACCTGACCCCCCGGGGCGACGAGATCGGCGATCTCTCGGTCGCGCTGCGCGAGATGACCGAGACGCTGTGGCGGCGCATGGACGCGACCGAGGCCTTCGCCGCCGATGTCGCGCACGAGATCAAGAATCCGCTCACCAGCCTGCGCAGCGCGGTGGAGACCGCGGCGCTGGTCACCGATCCCGACCGGCAGCGCAAGCTGCTTTCGATCATCCAGGACGACGTGGTGCGGCTCGACCGGCTGATCAGCGACATTTCCGACGCCTCGCGGCTGGAGGCCGAGATGTCGCGCGCCGACACCGGCCGCGTCGACATGCGCGCGATGCTGGCCGCGATGGCGGATGCCTACCAGTTCGCCGCCGCCAAGGCGGGCGTCACGGTGCGGGTCGAGCCCGGCGACGGGGGCAGGCTCGAAGTGAACGGGGTGGAGGGACGGCTGGGCCAGGTGCTGCGCAACCTGATCGAGAACGCGCTCTCGTTCAGCCCGGAGGGCGGCCGCATCGCGCTGCGCGGGCGGCGCGAGGGCGCCGAGGTGGTGATC
>JASHSH010000395.1 GCA_030040955.1 Rhodospirillales bacterium | reverse complement strand
ACGACGCCGACCCCGCGCGACTTCAGGTCGCGGATGATGTTGAACAGTTCCGCGATCTCGGCCTCGTTCAGCGCGGCGGTGGGCTCGTCCATGATCAGCACGCGGGAATCGTGCGACAGCGCCTTGGCGATCTCCACCATCTGCTGCTTGGCCACCGTCAGCCCGCCGACCACGGCGCGCGGATCGATAGACAGATTCAGGCGCGCCAGAATCTCGGCCGCCTGCGCATTGAGCCGGTCCTCGTCGAGAAAGACGCCGAACCTGCCGCGCGGCTCGCGGCCGATGAAGATGTTCTGCGCCACCGTGAGGTGGTTCATCAGGTTGAGTTCCTGATGGATGATTCCGATGCCCGCCGCCTGCGCTTCGCGCGGGCCGGAAAACTGCACCGGCGCGCCGTTGAAATGGATCTCGCCGCCGTCGCGGCTGTAGACGCCGGCGAGGATTTTCATCAGCGTCGACTTGCCGGCCCCGTTCTCGCCGACCAGCGCGTGCACCTCGCCAGCTTGCAGCTCGAAGCGGACCTGCCGCAGGGCGTGCACCCCCGGGAAGCTCTTGCTGACATTCTGGACCGAGATCAGAGGGGCCATCGCGTGCGCCGCCCCACGATCCTGGAATCCTGTTCCGCCGAGCACCGATCAGGGCCCATGGTTTCGCGCCCGGGCGGGGTCATGCGAGGCCCGCCGACCCGCGCGCCAATCGTTTGCGCCGCGGACGAGCGCAGATCGTTCAGCGTACCGCTGTCTGTCGTCGACACGGGTTTGCGCATCCTCCCCGGACGCAATTGCATCGGCGGAACGAATTTTTTTGGAGTCTAGCCAGCCGGGGCGCGGGCCGCAATCCGGAATATGGAAAATATTCTATTTTTCGCTTGTCCGCGGCGCCGCGCCCGTGCTTCTGTTCGGACTGTGAGCGACCTCGTCCGCATTCCGTTGGCGCATCAGGTGCATCGGCAATTGCGCGCCAAGATCGTCTCGGGCGAATTGCCCTCTGGCAGCCGTTTGCTGCCGGAGGAGCTGGCCGAGGCGATGGCGGTCAGCCAGACGCCGGTAAAGGAGGCGCTGGTCCGGCTGGAGGCCGACGGGTTGATCGAGGCGCCCTCGCGCCGGGTCGCCGTGGTCCGCCGTTTCACCGGCGAGGATGTGCGCGAGCTCTACGAGGCACGCATCCTGATCGAGCTGAACGCGCTGCGCTCCGCGCTGCGGGACGGGCGAATCACCCGCGAAGTGATCGCGGAGCTCGCCGCGCTGCTCGACGAGCACGTGGTGGAGATCGCGCGCGGCACGGCGGCGGGGCTCGACCGGGCGCTGGCGCTCGACCGCGAGCTGCACGGCCGCATCGTCCGCTTCGCCGGCAACCGATTCATCGCCGAGTGGCACACGAAGATCATGCGCCAAACCCATACCGTCGTCGTCTATTCGCGCGAGAACTACACGATCGAGCCGACCGTGCGCGAGCACCGCGAGATTCTGGATGCGCTCGCTTCGGGCCGGGGCAAGGACGCGCCAGCGGCGCTCGAGCGCCATCTGTTGCGCAGCCGCGACGACATGCTGGCCCTGGTCGCCGGCGCGATCGTCGACCCCCGCGCGGGCTAGGTCCGTCCCCACAGCCAGGCCGCGCCGCGCACGCCGCTCGAATCGCCGTGCTTGGGCGGCAGCAGCGGGGTGACATTGCTGTCGGCGAAGGTCCAGCGAGCGAGCATCGGCGGCACGTTGCGGTAGAGCCGCGCGAGGCCGCCCACGCCGCCGCCCAGCACGATGGCGTCGGGATCGATCACGTTGATGACGGTGGCGAGCGCGCGGGCGAGCCGATCCTCGTAGCGGACCAGCGTCGCCTCGCAAGCGGCGTCGCCCGCTTCCGCGCGGGCCGCGATCTCGGGACCGGCGAGCTTCTGGCCGGTGACCCGGGCGTGATCGGCCGCAAGGCCGGGGCCGTTCAGGAACTGCTCGATGCAGCCCGACTTGCCGCAGAAGCAGGACGGGCCCGGCCGCTCGTCGTCGCGCGGCCAGGGCAGGGGATTGTGGCCCCATTCGCCCCCGATCCCGTTGGCGCCGTCGATCACGCGACCGTCGACCACCACCCCGCCGCCCACGCCGGTGCCCAGGATCACCCCGAACACCACCCGCTTGCCCTCCGCCGACCCGTCGGTCGCCTCGGACACGGCCAGGCAGTTGGCATCGTTGCTGAACCGGCAGGGCCGGCCGACCGCGGCCGTGACGTCGCGGCCGAAGGGGCGGCCGTTCATCCAGGTCGAATTGGCGCGCGCGACCAGGCCGGTGGAGGGAACGATCCAGCCCGGATGCCCGACGCCGACATGCGCCGAGCCCAGCCCGGCGCGGGCTTCGAGCTCCTCCACCAGGCCGCGCATGGCGCGGATGGTGCCGTCATACTCGCCGATCGGCGTGGGAATGCGCTTGCGGGCCAGCTCGCGTCCCTCGCCATCGAGCGCGACCGCCTCGATCTTGGTGCCGCCCAGGTCGATACCGATGCGCAGCATGCGCGCGTCCGCTCCGCGTTACCGCGTTCAGGTATATGGGATATGGTTCGCGGCGAGAAGGCGGCGCGGAGGGTTAGCCACCATGGCCAAGACGGAGTATCCGAAGGCACGCATCGATTCGCTCACCGACGGCATTTTCTCGGTCGGCATGACCCTGCTCGTCCTCGATGTCGATCTGCCCGCCGATTTTCGTCCCGCCGACTCCAGCCAGCTCTTGCGCGGGCTGGTCGAGATTCTGCCGAAGATGGTGCCCTATGCGCTCAGCTTCGCCGTGGTGGGGGTCTTCTGGCTGTCAAACCTGCGGCTGCGCCGGGGCTATGAGACGGTTGGAAACAACTTCGCCTGGATGAACATCGCCTATCTGTTCTTGATCACCTTCGTTCCGTTCTCGACCATCGTGTTGGGCCGCTACGGCAATCTCGCGCCGGCCATCTGGCTCTATGCCGGCAATCTCGCCCTCATCGGATTCGCGTCCCTAGCGCTCACCCACCTCGCCCCCAAGACCGAAGACGATCCCGGGGGTCTCCGACGCGCGCAGAAGCTGGGCATCTCCTGGTTCATCGCCTCGACGCTCCTGACCATCGCGCTGTCCTTCGTCACGCCGGAGAACGCGATGTGGGGCCTGGCGCTGAACGGGCTGGCACCGTTCGCGTTCCGCCTGATCCGCGCGCGCAAGGGCGCGGACAGCCTGCTCTAGCTCGAACGGGCGGAGCTCAGCGCAGTCCGGCGCAGAACCGCTGAATGCGCTGGCAGGCTTCGGTGAGCGACTCGGTGCTCGCCGCGTAGGAGATGCGGAAATAGGGCGAGAGCCCGAACGCCGCGCCCTGCACCACCGCCACGCCCTCGGAATCGAGCAGCTCGGTGACGAAATCCGTGTCGCTGGCGATCTTCCTGCCCTCCGGCGTAGAGCGCCCGATCGTGCCCGCGCAGGAGGGATAGACGTAGAACGCGCCTTCGGGCTT
>JASHSH010000394.1 GCA_030040955.1 Rhodospirillales bacterium | reverse complement strand
AGATAGATCCAGCCCAGGAAGATCGGCACCGCCGCGATCGCGCCGTAGACCGACTGGTAGCCGCCGAACCGCTCGATATAGAGGGCGAAGGCGGCGCGCAACGCCATCAGCAGCAGCGCGGCGGCGACCCCGCCCCAGGCCGCGTCGGCCCAGCGCACGCGCCGGTTCGGCACCATGCGGTAGAGCAACGCGAAGGCGAGCGCGAGGAGCAGGATCGGCACCACGCCGGCGAGCGCGCGGCTCAGCGCTTCCAGCCCGGCGCGGCCCGCGAAGGCGTGCAGCGCGCGCATCGCCGGCGCGAGGCCCAGCCAGGCGGGCATGGTGAAGCTCACCGCGGCGAGCAGCGGGCCCAGCGTGAGCGCCGCCCAGTAGCGGATCACCCGCGCGCCGGTCGCCCGCACCATCGCCACCCGGAAGACGCGATTGAGCGAGGATTCGATCGCGATCAGCACCATGATCGCGGTGACCACCAGCCCGACCACGCCGGCCGCGGTCAGCCGTCCGGCATTGGCGACGAAGCGCGCGACATAGGCCTGCACCTGGACGCCGACCTCGGGGACGAGATCGCGGAACAGGAAGGCCTGCGTCGCGCGGCGCAGCGGATCGAAGGCCGGGAAGGCGGCGAGCAGGGCGAGCGCGATCGCGGTCAGCGGCACCAGCGAAAGCAGCGTTCCGTAAGAGAGCGACGAGGCCATGCCGAGCGCCTTGTCGCGGAGGAATCGCCGCGCGACATAGGCCAGGAACGCCAACGTCCGCGCGGCGGTTTTCCGGTCAAGGGACGGCAGTTTCAACGGCGCCCGCGCTCCTTTCGGCGGCCAAGATGCCCCGCCCGCCCTCGGTTTGACCATACCCGGCTTTCGTGTAGGATGCGCGCCTTGCCGCGCAGGCGGCCCCGGCCCCGCCGCGGCCGGGCCAGGACTGGCTTCACGGGGAACGCATGTCCGCACCCACCGCCCTGCTCGACGGCAAGCGGGGACTGGTCATGGGCCTCGCCAACGACCGCTCGCTCGCCTACGGCATCGCCAAGATGGCGCACCGCCACGGCGCGCGCATGGCCTTCACCTACCAGGGCGAGCTGTTCGAGAAGCGGGTGCGTCCGCTGGCCGGAGAGCTGGGCGGCGAACTCGTGCTCTCCGCCGACGTGACCGACGAGGCCAGCCTCGATTCCGTGTTCGCCGCGATCGGCCGGCACTGGGGCGGGCTCGATTTCCTGGTCCACGCCATCGCCTTCTCCGACAAGGAGGAGCTGAAGGGCCCGTATATCGAGGTGAGCCAGGACAATTTCGTCCGCACCATGCTGATCTCGTGCTATTCGTTCACCGCGCTGGCGCGGCGCGCCGCGGCGCTGATGGGCAATGGCGGCAGCCTGCTCACG
The DNA here is from genome assembly GCA_030040955.1 of Rhodospirillales bacterium. GTDB lineage: Bacteria > Pseudomonadota > Alphaproteobacteria > Rhodospirillales > Magnetospirillaceae > JASHSH01. The sequence continues at coordinate 3,816 of JASHSH010000394.1, read as the reverse complement.
CTCACTTATTCCGGCGCCGAGCGGGTGATGCCGCACTACAATGTGATGGGCGTGGCCAAGGCCGGGCTGGAGGCGAGCGTGCGCTATCTCGCGGTCGATCTCGGCGGGCGCAACATCCGGGTCAACGCGCTGTCGGCCGGGCCCGTGAAGACGCTGGCCGCGTCGGGCATCGGCGACTTCCGCTACATCCTCAAATGGAACCAGTACAACTCGCCGCTCAAGCGCAACGTCACGCTGGACGATGTGGGCGGCGCCGGCGTCTATCTGCTTTCCGACCTGGCCGCCGGGGTCTCGGGCGAAGTGCATCACGTCGACTGCGGCTACCACGTGGTCGGCATGAAGGCGGTCGACGCGCCCGACATATCGGTGGTGCCGTAAGGCGCGGCCGCCATGGCCGGCAACAGCTTCGGCGCGCTCTTCCGCTTCACCACCTTCGGCGAAAGCCATGGACCGGCGATCGGCTGCGTGGTCGACGGCATGCCGCCGCTGATCCCGCTCGCCGAGTCCGACATCCAGCCCTGGCTGGACCGGCGCAAGCCCGGGCAAACGCGCCACACCAGCCAGCGGCGCGAGGCCGACATCGTGCGCATCCTGTCCGGCACCTTCGAGGGCAAGACCACCGGCACGCCGGTCGCCATGCTGATCGAGAACACGGATGCGCGCTCGAAGGACTATGCGGACACCGCCGAGCTGTTCCGCCCGGGACATGCCGACTATGTCTACCAGGCGAAATACGGCATCCGCGACTGGCGCGGCGGCGGACGCGCCTCCGCGCGCGAGACCGCGATGCGGGTGGCCGCCGGCGCGCTCGCCCGCAAGGTGCTGAACGCGCTGGTGCCCGGCGGCGTCACCATCCGGGGCGCGATGGTGCAGATGGGCCCGCACGCGATCGACCGCGCCCGCTGGGACTGGGCCGAGATCGAGCGCAACCCGTTCTGGTGCCCGGACGCGCAGGCGGCGGCCGAGTGGGAGAATTTCCTCGACGGCGTGCGCAAGGCCGGCTCCTCGACCGGCGGCGTGATCGAGGTGGTGGCCGAGGGCGTGCCGGTCGGTCTCGGCGATCCGATCTACGACAAGCTCGACGCCGACATCGCCAAGGGTCTGATGAGCATCAACGCGGTGAAGGGGGTGGAGATCGGTGCCGGATTCGCCGCCGCCACTCTCACCGGCGAGACCAACGCCGACGAGATGCGCGCCGGCAACGACGGGCGGCCGAAGTTCCTGTCCAACAACGCCGGCGGAATCCTGGGCGGCATCTCGACCGGCCAGCCGATCGTCGCGCGCATGGCGGTGAAGCCGACCAGCTCGATCCTGACTCCGCGGCGCACCATCGACCGCGGCGGCAAGGACGCCGAGATCAGCACCAAGGGAAGGCACGACCCCTGCGTCGCCATCCGCGGCACGCCGGTGGCCGAGGCGATGCTGGCCATCGTGCTGGCCGACCATCTGCTGCGCCATCGCGGCCAGTGCGGCGGCTGAGCCGAGCGATGGCGCGGTGATCCACGATCTCTTCCCGGGCAAGGGCGCCGCCGAAGCCGGCGACGACGCGGCTTCCGACCGCGAGCGCGACCGCCAGCGCGCCTATTCCATCACCACCTGGCTGTTCGCCTGCCTGGCGGTGGTCGAGGTGGGGCTGGGCCTCGCCTTCTACACCCAGATTCACGGCTCGCCGGTCAGCGGGTTGTTCATCGTCTTCGTCGCCCTGCTGCTCGCCAGCGCCTATCTCAACCGGCGCGGCTTCCGGGTGCCCTCGGCCATGGTCGGCGTCAGCACCGCCGCCGCGAGCTACGCGGTGCCTTGCGTGATGTTCGGACCCAGCATCGGGGCCGAGGTGTGGATCGTGCCGATGCTCGCCTTCCCGCCGCTGCTCACCGCGCCCGACGAGAAGCGCCTGCTGATCGCGGTCTACACCGTGTTCGGCGTCACCTTCGTGGTCACCCAGTCAATGGTGCACATGATGCCGCCGCAGGTGCGGCTCGACGCGCGCGACGCCGAGCTGATCCGCATGGCCAATCTGGCCGGCGTGGCGGTGTTCTCGACCGGCATCATCTACATCTACCGCCAGATCATCCGCCGGGCGGAGACGCGGCTGGCGCGCGAACGCGAGCGCTCCGAACGCCTGCTCGCCAACATCCTGCCCCGCGCGATCTCGACCCGTCTCAGCCGCGACGAGCACCCGATCGCCGACCAGTTCGAGGATGTCACGGTGCTGTTCGCCGACGTGGTCGGCTTCACCCCGTTCGCCGCCAGCCGCCGCCCGGCCGAGGTGGTCAATCTGCTCAACGAGATGTTCTTCGCCTTCGACGACATGGTCGAGCGCCGCGGGCTGGAGAAGATCAAGACCATCGGCGACGCCTATATGGTGGCGGGCGGCGTGCCCTCGGGCCTGACCGATCATGCCGCCCAGGTCGCCGGCCTCGCCTTCGAGATGCTCGCCTTCGTCGCCGCGCTGAGCCGCGACCGGCCGGAGCCGATCCGGCTGCGCATCGGCATTCATTCCGGCCAGGTGGTCGCCGGGGTGATCGGCAAGCGCAAGTTCAGCTACGATTTGTGGGGCGACACGGTGAACACCGCCGCGCGGCTGGAATCCTCCAGCGAGCCCGGGCGCGTCCACGTCTCCGAAGAGACCCGCCGCCGGCTCGGTCCTGCCTTCCCGGCGTCGGATCGGGGATCGGTCGCCCTCAAGGGGCTGGGCTCGCTGCGCACCTATTTCCTGGAAGCGACGGAGTCGGCGGGCGCGCTCACTCGGCCGGCGGGTTGAACGAGGTCGGCGCCGCGTCGACCTCGCGGGCGGCGCCTTGCGCCTCGACCTCGAGCACCGCGTAGCCGCGCTCCGCCGTTCCGTCGACCAGCAGGCGGAACAGCCCGTCGACTCCGCTGAACCCGGCCGGATTGGTGAGCGCGGACGGCGAGAAGTCGCGCGGGCTTCTGCGCGCGAGCACGGCGGCGAGCGCGGTCGCGTCGTAGCCGAGCGAGGCGAGCCGGGGCGGACGCGCGCCGAACGCCTGCGCGTAGCGGTCGCCGAAGGCGGCCACGCCCGCTATCGCCGGCGCGGGATACCAGCCCCCCACCATGGCCGAGACGGTGGCCGGGTTGGAATCCGACCACAGCATCGTGCCGAGCAGCTTGATCCGGTTCGGATTGACCCCGTAGAGCGAGAGCGACTCGGCGACCCCGCGCAAGCGCTGGCCCTCGTCGGGCAGCAACAGCGCATCGAAATTCGGCTCGGTCTGGGTGCCGTTCTCGCCCTTGACCATGCGCCCGAGCGGGGTCGAGAGGTCCTTCGCCGCTTCGTCGTAATATTGCAGCGAGGTCACCGCGACGCCGAGATTGGGCGCGCGGTTCTCCACCTCCTCGGCGACGCGGCGGCCGTATTCGGTGGCCGGGGCGAGCACGCCGAGGCGCGTCTTCCCCTGCGCCTTGGCGAAGGCGACCACGCGCAGCGCCTGCGGTCCGGGCAGGAAGCCGAGCGTGTAGACGCCGTCGCCGGCCACTTCGCGGTCGGCGGTGAGCGCGACCATCGGGATGCGCGCTTCGCGCGCATAGCGCGCCGCCGCGCGGACCTCGGCGGAGAATAGCGGGCCGATCACGATGTCGGGATGGTTGGCGAGCGCGCGCTGCGCGGCATCGACCGCGCCCTCGGGCGTGCCCTTGGTGTCGTAGGGCAGCAGGGTGAACTTGTCGTCGCCGACCTCGAACAGCGCGAGCTGGGCGGCGTTGAACAGCGCATTTCCGGTGGCGGCGGCCGGTCCCGAGAGCGGCAACAGCAGCGCGGCGACCGCGTTCTCGCGGGGGAACGGCGAGGGCACCGATGGC
>JASHSH010000393.1 GCA_030040955.1 Rhodospirillales bacterium | reverse complement strand
ATCGGCACCAGGACATCGCGATCCTTCCCGCGGACTCGTTCGAGGGAGCGGTGAATAGCAGCCTAGGCATGCTGCGCGGAGTCCATGTGAGAGCCTCGATAATCGCGGCGAGTCTGAGCCCGTGGGCGGTGCGAGCGGTGCGGAAGATCGTCGCCGAGACGATGGGCCACTTCGGCGCGGTCGGCCTGCTGCGGAGCGGCAGCATCGGTATGCTGTATCTGGGACCGCACGACTGTACCAATGCCACCGCCGTGCAGGCCCAAATCCGCCGGCGAATCGAGCGAAGGCTCAACGAAAAGGGATGGCCCATCGAGGTCCAGGGCGTTGAATTGTCGGTGGTCGGAGGATGGACCGACGAAATGACCGGCTCCGCCGACTTCATCGGATTGTTCGAGCCGGCCGACGCCAACAACTAAACTCGGCGGGCGTCGGAAGCGGACTCTCCGGCGCCCATTTTTTCCTCCAGGATCGCAACCTCCGTTCACGCTCCGTTTGAGCGGGCGGCCAGGCGACTCGATGATCTCCGCGGCATCGCACAGCCGCAGGGCTCGCAAGTCCATTGACTTGCGCGATCGCGATGTGGTCAGAATCTGACGCGACGATGGCCAACCCATGTCGGGATTTGGCGTAGCGTCGTTGCGTCGCGAGCGGGGGCGTGGTGTCGCGCTGGTGGAGTGGGCTGTTCGTGCTGGCGCTCACCTTGGGCGCGCAGGCGCGAATCAGCGAAGCGAGCGCGGAGAACAGCAATTCCGCCAGTGGCGGCTTGCTGATTTCGCAGCTCGCGACGGAGCTCAATCCCCCGCCCGAAGCTCACTTCGCGCTGACGGGAACGGGATTCTTCGTCAGCTCGTCCGGCGACTTGATGACGGCCGCGCATGTCGTGCGCGACTGCGTGCGCATCGACCTCATCTCCGAAGCTCTACCGGCGACGTCGGTATCGCTTGTCGCCGCCGACGCGCGGCCCGATCTCGCGCTTCTGCACCTGCCCGCCGGATCCGCGCCGCCTCCATCGGTTCTGTCCCTGGCCGCTACGCAGGCTTCTCCGGGCGACGCCCTGGCGATGATCGGCTACCCGAGCGGGAGCGATATGCGGCGCGCCGCGGCAATCGGTGTGACGGCCGCGCGCTCCGCCGGCGATCGATTGATCAATGCAAGGTATGTTCTGGCGTTTTCCGGAGACGTGCAGTCCGGTGACAGCGGGGGTCCGCTGTTGGATGCGGGAGGTCACGTCGTCGGCCTGGTGAAGGGGCGCTTCGACGGCAGCCAGGCTTCTCGAGACCTTTTCGGAAGCGACGGCGCCGACCTCTCCTTGGGGCCGACCCGGAATCTGATCGAGGCATTTTACCGGCATTTCGGCGGAACGGATCTATACCCGCCCGGCAAGTCCGCGCTGTCGATCGCCGAAGGCATAGCGCGCGCGCGCGCCGCGGTGGTACGCGTCGTCTGCTGGCGGGCCGTTTCCCCGTAAAAAATGGGCCGCGCCAGGGCGCGGCCCGATGGTGATCATCTGTTTCGAACTCGCTCCGGCGCTAGGATCCCTGATAGGGCGCCTCGACGATCTCGACCCGCCGATTTTGCGGCTCGCGCACGCCATCGGCGGTGGGAATGAGAAGCTCCTGCTTGCCGACGCCGCGCGTGGTGATCTCGTCCGCGGGTATGCCGGCGGCGACCAGCGCGTCCTTCACCGCCTGAGCTCGCCGCTCGGAAAGCTTCATGTTGTAGGCCTCGGTTCCGACGGTATCGGTATGCCCGGTCGCGACGATCCGCACCTGGCCGCCGGATTGGGCATGAACCGCCGCCTGCTGGAGGATTTGCGCTGCTTGCGGCGTGATTTCCGACTTGTCGAAGTCGAAGAATACCTGGAACACCTCCTTTTGAGACTCCGCGGCCACCGGCGCCGGAGCCGGGACCGGAACGGGCGCGGGAGCTGTTGCCGCCACGGGAGTCGGATGCAGGGGATTGCCGTTCGCATCTAGACCGGCCAGCGCGAGGTTGGTCTGCACGATTTGCGGGATCGTCTTTCCGTTGTCCGAATCCTTCGTCGTGTACGCCGGGACCACGCCATGGCCATTGGTTTCGGCCTGCATGTACAGCGGCAACGCCTTGTCGATGAGTCCCTCGTTTTGATACGCGGCGCCCAGATCCATTTCCTCATACGGATCATCGGGCCGTTTCTGGTACGCGACCTCGAAATTGCGTTGAGCGTTCGAATAGTCGCCGTCCTTCAGGGCCGTGTATCCGTGGGCGAAAGCAGGGGTCGAGTTGCCGCTGGTGTCGGCGGCCTCTTTGTCGGAGCTCGACTGTGTCGAGCAGGCGGCCATCGTTGAGCAAGCCACGACCAAGGCGGCCACGGGCAAAAGCGGAACGATTCGATTGAGTCTCATTTAGTGTTCCTCCGTACAGCTACGGCAATGGTGTACTGCGGAGGGAAGTCTCTCCGCGCCGCCGGACCCCACGATCTCGATCCGGCTTCTCGCGTTCATGGACTCTCGTCGACGTGGCACCTTCCGTGACAATTTCGGGCGCGATGGAGACGAGATCGTCGCCTCGATTGCCGTCCTCGAGGCAGAAGTTCGAGCTCCTCGCCGGCGAACCGACACGCGCGATAGCACGGCGCCGCCGTGCTTCACGGGCTCGGCTACGGAAGCGGCAAGGCGCTCGACAAGACGGTGACAAAAAGTGGACCGACCCGCGCGAACGGTGGCGAGCCGTCGAAAATATTTTTGACATGCCGGTCTTGAGAGAGGATTCCTATTCCTCTCTCGCAGGGAACCCCCATCAGGTGACCGCCCAAAAAATCACGATTCTTCTCGCGGATGACCACACGCTGGTGCGCGCGAGTCTGCGCTCGCTCATCGCGGAATTCAGCGGCATCGAGGTCGTGGCCGAGGCGAGCGACGGCCTGGAAGCGCTGAATCTTGTCGCCAAGCACCATCCCTCGATCGTGCTCATGGATATTTCCATGCCGACGCTGAACGGGCTGGATGCCACGCGCAAGATCGTGAAGGAGCATCCGGGCACGGGGGTCGTCGTGCTCTCCATGCACACCGACGAGAAATGGGTCCAGCAAGCGATGCGCGCCGGCGCGTCCGGCTATCTGCTGAAGACGTCTCCCCCGCATGAGCTTCGACTGGCGATAGAATCGGTCGCCCAGGGGCAGATTTTCCTGTGCCCGGCGATCTCGAAGGGCGTGGTGGAAGTGTATTTAAGCCGCGCGCCGGGAAAGGAAGATCCGCTCGATCAACTGACGCCTCGCCAGCGGGAAATTCTTCAACTGATCGCGGAGGGGCATGCGAGCAAGCGCATAGCTCAGCTGTTGGGGGCGAGCGTGAAGACCGTCGAATCGCACCGCGCGAGCTTGATGGAGCGGCTCGATATCCACGATGTCGCGGGGCTCGTGCGCTTCGCCATTCGGAATGGACTCGTTTCCTCCGAGGAATAATCCGGCGCGCTCTGCGTGACTTTTTTGCCCCGTATGGGTATTCGCCCCGATACTCATTCCGGTCGGGCTGCGGCACGGTGGGCGCTTCCGGAACGATGCGGAGCGTTCCATGACTTCCCGATGGTCGACGCGGACCCGTGATAGCCAAAATCTCGAGCTGATCGCGGTCCGGGTGCTGGGGTTTTTGTGCGAGCGACCGACGATGCTCGATCGCTTTCTGAGCGCGAACGGCTTGCCGGGTTCGGCGCTGTCGCAACGGCCGATCGCGAGCAAACTCGCCCGGGCGGCGCTCGACTTTCTGGTCGCGGACGAGGGAGCGCTCATCGAGTTCTCCCGGCGCACGGCGATATCGGTCGAGGCAACCTATCGCGCGCGACAGCTATTCGTCGGTCGTGACGATCGAGCCCCAGAAGATTTCGACGAATTCGGCGGCACAAGGGCGGTTCGCTCGCCAGCCGAACGGGAGGCCGCCTTGTTGTAATTGTTCGCCAGCCCGCTTGGGCAAGGCGGAACAAGATTCGGGACAAACCCGAACGCTTTGGCCGCCGCCCGGTGCGCGAGTGACCCCCGCAGCCCCCCGACCACTCGTTCAGCCGGCGCTCGTAGCCGACCAACCTTAAAGCCCTGGAATTCCAGGGCTTTTTTCTTCTTGGCGAAAACCTCCGATCTGACCTTCAACGGGCTTAGGTAGTTACCCTCCCGTGGCATCAGGGATTCCCCGATACGTCCACCGCGCCAACCCCGATAGCCTGAATGAGGCGAAATCTTGCGGGGACGCGCTGGAACGGCCATGAGGCGCGCCAATCGAGGCGAACGGTGGCGGAGATTTTGGTCGGCCAATTCCGTGCCGGCTATCATCGCACAGGGCCAGCGAGTCGGCCCAAAAGCGAAGCCATGCAGGGCGCTGGCGGGTGGGTCGCGCCGGGACCATTCGGATCACTGGAGAGCGGACATGGCCGCCGGGCGCAGGTTGAAGGAAGCGCCCCGGCATTGATCCGCGGTTCGACCGGGCGTGCGAACGCCCGCTCGAGCAGAAGGCATGAAGGCGACGCGCCGAGGCATATTCAAGATGGCCGCGTCGCGTAGTGTTTTGGACGAGGCAATTCGCGCGATGGTGATTTGGAATCAGCCGACTCGAACTCGTTCCAGTCCATCCTGGTCGCATGGCATGGCGATTCGGTCACGCCGCCCTGACCTGCTGTCGCGCATTAGCGTGGGGGACGCCCGATGAGCACCATGGACTCAACCCGGACGGGTGGCGAAACTCGTCCTTCGTCCCGTCGCGGTTCCGCCGCGTCGCAGGTGTCGGGCCGCAAGCGGCAAGGAAACGGCGGCGCGGACTTGCACTCGCTCGACTCGATCGACCCGCGCCAGCTTCTCAAGGCGCTGCAGGCGATGCGCGTCGGCGATTTCTCGGTCCGCCTGCCCAGCGATCATGTCGGCATGGCCGGGAAACTCGCCGACACGTTCAACGACATCGTCTCCGCGAACGCGCGCATGGCCCAGCAATTGGAGGAAGTGGGCCAGGTGGTCGGGCGCGAAGGCCGGACGCGCAAGCGCGTGCAGTTCTCCACGTCGCAGGGCGCGTGGGGCGAGATGGAGAACTCCGTCAACACGCTGATCGCGGACTTGCTCTGGCCGACGGCGGCCGTGACCCGCGCGATTTCCGCGGTCGCCCGCGGCGATCTGCTCCAGACGGTCGAGCTCGAGGTGGAGGGCCGCCCACTCAAGGGCGAATTCCTCCGCGCCGCCACGATCGTCAACACAATGATCAAGCAGTTGAACGTGTTCACCTCGGAGGTGACCCGCGTTGCCCGCGAGGTCGGCACCGAAGGCAAGCTGGGCGGCCAGGCCCAGGTCCGCGACGTCACCGGCGTGTGGAAGGAGCTGACGGAGAGCGTCAACTCCATGGCCAACAACTTGACCGCTCAGGTGCGCAACATCGCGGAGGTCACGATCGCGGTCGCCAATGGCGACTTGTCGAAGAAGATCACCGTCGACGTGCGCGGTGAGATTCTGCTGCTGAAGGACGCCATCAACACTATGGTCGATCAGTTGCGATCGTTCGCCTCGGAGGTCACCCGCGTGGCGCGCGAGGTTGGCACCGATGGCAAGCTCGGCGGCCAGGCGCTGGTCCCGGGCGTCGCCGGCACCTGGAAGGACCTCACCGACAGCGTCAACTTCATGGCCGGAAACCTGACCGCCCAGGTGCGCAACATCGCCGAGGTGACCACGGCGGTGGCGCGCGGCGACCTGTCGCGCAAGATCACGGTGGACGTGAAGGGCGAGATTCTCGAGCTGAAGAACACGATCAACACGATGGTCGATCAGCTCAATGCCTTCGCCTCGGAGGTGACCCGCGTGGCGCGCGAGGTCGGCACCGAGGGGCGGCTCGGTGGCCAGGCGCAGGTGCCCGACGTGGCCGGCACCTGGAAGGACCTGACCGACAGCGTGAACTCGATGGCCAACAACCTGACAGCGCAGGTGCGCAATCTGGCCGAAGTCGCGACCGCCGTCGCGCGCGGCGACTTGTCGCGCAAGATCACGGTGAATGTCAGCGGCGAAATCCTCGAACTGAAGAACACGATCAACACGATGGTCGATCAGCTCAATGCCTTCGCCTCGGAAGTGACCCGCGTTGCCCGCGAGGTCGGCACCGAAGGCAAGCTGGGCGGCCAGGCGATGGTTCCCGGCGTTGCCGGCACCTGGAAGGACCTGACCGACAACGTGAACTTCATGGCCAGCAACTTGACCGGCCAGGTGCGCAACATCGCGGAGGTGGCGACCGCGATCGCCACCGGCGACCTGTCGCGCAAGATCACCGTGGACGTGAAGGGCGAGATTCTTCAGCTCAAGGAAACGCTCAACACGATGGTCGACCAGCTGAACCGCTTCGCCGGCGAGGTGACCCGCGTGGCGCGCGAGGTCGGCACCGAGGGCCGCCTGGGCGGCCAGGCGCTGGTGCCGGGCGTCGCCGGCACCTGGAAGGATCTCACCGACAGCGTCAATTTCATGGCCGGAAATCTGACCGCCCAGGTGCGCAACATCGCCGAGGTGACCACGGCGGTGGCGCGCGGCGACCTGTCGCGCAAGATCACGGTGGACGTGAAGGGCGAGATTCTCGAGCTGAAGAATACGATCAACACCATGGTCGATCAGCTCAACGCGTTCGCCTCGGAGGTGACGCGCGTGGCGCGCGAGGTAGGCACCGAAGGCAAACTCGGCGGCCAGGCGGTGGTGGCTGGCGTAGACGGCACGTGGAAGGACCTGACCGACAACGTGAACTTCATGGCCAGCAACCTGACCGGCCAGGTGCGCAACATCGCGGAGGTGGCGACCGCGATCGCCAGCGGCGACCTGTCAAAGAAGATCACCGTCGACGTGCGCGGCGAGATTTTGCAGTTGAAGGAGACGCTCAACACGATGGTCGAGCAGCTCCGCTCCTTCGCCGCCGAAGTCACCCGCGTGGCGCGCGAGGTCGGCACCGAGGGCCGCCTGGGTGGCCAGGCCGTGGTGCCGGGCGTCGGGGGGACGTGGAAGGATCTGACCGACAACGTCAACCTGCTCGCCGCCAACCTGACGACCCAGGTGCGCAACATCGCGGAGGTGACCACGGCGGTGGCGCGCGGCGACCTGTCGCGCAAGATCACAGTGGACGTGAAGGGCGAAATTCTCGAGCTGAAGAATACGATCAACACGATGGTCGATCAGCTCAACGCGTTCGCCTCGGAGGTGACGCGCGTCGCGCGCGAGGTCGGCACCGAGGGCAAGCTCGGCGGACAGGCGAAGGTTCCCGGCGTGGCGGGCACCTGGAAGGACCTGACCGACACCGTCAACGTGATGGCCGCCAATCTCACCGAGCAGGTCCGCGGCATCGTGAAGGTGGTCACCGCGGTGGCCACCGGTGACCTGAACCAGAAGCTCACGGTCAAGTCGATGGGCGAGGTGGCGGCGCTCGCCGAGACGTTCAACAGCATGACGCGAACCCTGGCGACGTTCGCGGATCAGGTGACGACCGTCGCGCGCGAGGTCGGCGTCGAGGGGCGCCTCGGCGGCCAGGCCAACGTTCCCGGCGCCGCCGGCACCTGGAAGGACTTGACCGGCAACGTCAATCTGTTGGCCGCCAACCTGACGACCCAGGTGCGCGCGATCGCCGAGGTCGCCACCGCCGTGACCAAGGGAGACCTGACGCGTTCGATCCAGGTGAACGCGAAGGGCGAGGTCGCGGAGCTGAAGGACAACATCAACACGATGATCGGCAATCTCCGGCTGACCACGGAGCGCAACACCGAGCAGAACTGGCTAAAGGAGAATCTGGCGCGGTTCACGAACATGCTCCAGGGCCAGCGCGATCTGGCCACCGTCGGACGCCTGCTGCTGTCCGAACTTGCGCCGCTAGTCAATGCGCAGCGCGGCGTCATCTATCTATTGAATGACGAGCGCGGGGCCCGCCTTACCCGCCTCTCCGGATACGCCGATCAGATCGACGATGGCTCGCCGGAATATATCCGAATGGGCGAGGGGCTGATCGGCCAGTGCGGGCTCGACATGAAGCGTCTGCTGGTCAGCAACGCGTCGGCCGACACCGCGTTGATCAACACCGGCGTCGTGAAGCTCGTTCCAATGAACATCATCGTTCTGCCGGTGTTGTTCGAGGGACAGGTCAAGGCGGTGATCAAGCTGTCCTCCGTCTCCGCGTTCACGGATTTGCAGATTTCGTTCCTCGAACAGCTCACGGGGGGCATCGGCATCGTGCTGAACAGCATCGAGGCGACGATGCAGACGGAGGGGCTGCTCAAGCAGAGCCAGCAGCTCGCAACGGAGCTCCAGACTCGCCAGCGTGAATTGCAGCAGACCAATGAGCAGGTCGAACAGAAGGCCCAGCAGCTGGCCGAGCGGAACGTCGAGGTGGAGCGTAAGAACCAGGAGATCGAACAGGCGCGCCTGGCGTTGGAAGAGAAGGCGACCGAGCTTGCGCTTACGTCGAAGTATAAATCCGAATTCCTGGCCAACATGTCGCACGAACTGCGCACGCCCTTGAACAGCATCCTGATCCTGGGCCAACAGCTCGGCGAGAACGCGGACGGAAACCTGTCCGGAAAACAGGTCGAATTCGCCCGAACGATTCACGGCGCGGGCACCGATTTGCTCAACCTGATCAGCGACATTCTGGATTTGTCGAAGATCGAATCCGGCACCGTGTCCATCGAGGCCGAGGAGCTGGTCTTCACCGAACTGCAAGACCTCATGGCGCGCCCGTTCCGTCACGAGGCGGAAGCGCGGCATCTTTCCTTCGAGGTGAAGACCGACCCCGATCTCGGTCGCAGCATATTCACCGACCTGAAGCGCCTCCAGCAGATTCTCAAGAATCTCCTGTCCAATGCGTTCAAGTTCACCGAACAGGGCGGCGTCGTGCTTCGCATTTCGCCCGCCGCATCCGGCTGGGGGCCGCATCACCCGGTGTTGCGCGCTGCGCCTTCGGTGGTGTCGTTCGAGGTGGCCGATACCGGGATCGGAATTCCTCCGGAGAAGCAGAAGATCATCTTCGAGGCGTTCCAGCAGGCGGACGCCGGAACCAGCCGCAAATATGGCGGCACCGGGCTGGGTCTCGCCATCAGCCGCGAGCTGGCCAACCTGCTCGGCGGCGAGATTCAATTGCACAGCATTCCGGGGGTAGGCAGCACCTTTACCCTGTACCTGCCCACCAGGTACTCGGGTCCGTCCGCGGCCCAGCGGGGCGCGCCCTCGCTGACGGCGCCGCAGCCGCAGGTGAACGCGATGATCGCGCCGCACCTTGCCGAGCCGCCGGACGAGAAGATACCCGATGATCGCACCAGCGTTCAGCCGGGCGACACAACCCTGCTTATTGTCGAGGACGATACGCACTATGCGCGGATAATGACCGACCTCGCCCGCGATTCCGGTTTCAAGGTGCTGGTGGCGACGCGGGGCAGCGAGGCGCTGACGCTGGCAAGCGAATTCAAGCCCACGGCCGTATCGCTCGATGTCTTCCTGCCGGACATGCTCGGTTGGAGCGTATTGAGCCAGTTGAAGCAGAATCCGGCCACCCGCCACATTCCCGTTCAGATCGTGACGCTCGACGAAAACCGCCAGCACGGACTGGCCCGCGGGGCGTTCTCCTTCATCACCAAGCCGACCACCACGGATGGCCTGGAAGCCGCGCTTGACCGCATCATGAGCTACACCAAGGTGCGGCGCCGGCAGCTCCTGGTGGTCGAGGACAATCCGAACGAACAGCTCAGCATCGCCGAGCTGCTCGGCCACGACGATATCGACATCGTACCGGCTCGGAACGGCGAGGAGGCGTTGGCGGTTCTCGACGAGAATCTGGTCGACTGCGTCGTGCTGGATCTGCGCCTGCCCGATATGTCCGGCTTCGATCTGCTGGAGCATATCCGCGACGACACGCGGCTGGTCGACCTGCCCGTCGTGGTGTTCACCGGGCGCGAGCTCTCGCCGGAAGAGGACGCGCAGTTGCGCAGCATGGCGCGAAGCGTGGTGGTGAAGGGCGTCGAGTCGCCGGAAAGGCTGCTCGACGAGACCGCGCTGTTCCTGCACAGGGTCGTCACCGAGCTCCCCGTCGAAAAGCAGCGCATGCTCGAGCGCCTGCACAATTCCGACGAAGACCTGGTCGACCGCACGGTCTTGCTCGTCGACGATGACGCGCGCAACATCTTCGCGCTGTCCAGCGTACTCGAACGCCGGGGCATGCGAGTCCGCACCGCGACCACGGGCCGCGAAGCGATTGAGCTCATCGAATCGGATCCGGACATCGCCATCGTGCTGATGGACATCATGATGCCGGAAATGGACGGCTATCAGACGATGGAGGTCATTCGGAACAACTCGAAGTTCCGCCGGCTTCCGATCGTGGCGCTTACCGCCAAGGCGATGAAGGGCGACCGGGAAAAGTGTCTGGAGGCGGGAGCATCGGACTACCTCGCCAAGCCGGTCAACACCGAGCAACTGTTGTCCGCGCTGCGGATGTGGCTGCATCGGTGACGCGCGGGCTAGCACGCCTGTTGGCCGGATTTCCCCGGCTACGGACGGGCCGGCTCCGACGCGACGCTCGATGTCGGACGAAGTGACGGGTATCGTAGCATCGGGGGTGCGGGGGATGGTTAGAATGTTTGGATGAGGCCGGCTCTCGGTCTCGGGAAGACAACATGACCGAACTCGATCGGGTGAACATACTCGTCGTCGACGATCAGCCCGCGAAGCTGCTGGGATATGAGGCGGTGCTGGGGGAGCTCGGCGAGACGCTGGTCAAGGCGGAATCGGCGCGCGAAGCGCTCGATCACCTCCTCAAGAAGGACATCGCCGTCATTCTCATCGACGTATGCATGCCGGAGCTCAGCGGCTTCGAATTGGCATCGCTGATCCGCGACCATCCTCGATTCGAGAACACGCCGATCATATTCGTCTCGGCGATCGCGCTGGCCGATATCGACCGGCTGAAAGGCTACAAATACGGAGCGGTGGACTATGTGCCGGTCCCCGTGGTCCCCGAGGTATTGCGCGCGAAGGTTCGCTTCTTCACCGAGATGCACAGGAAGACGCGTCAGCTCGAGGCGCTGAACCTCGAATTGGAAAGGCGCGTCGCCGAGCGCACCGCCGATCTGGAGCGAGCGAACGCCGATCTCGAACAACGTGTCGAAGAGCGAACCCACGAGCGGGAGGCCGCGCTCTCGCAATTGCACGAGATGCAGAAACTGGAGAGCCTCGGCAAGATCACCGGCGGCCTGGCGCACGACTTCAACAATCTGCTGAACGCCATCATCGGCAATCTCGAACCGCTGGCCCGCCGGGTCAAAAGCCGGCCGCAGCTCGCGCGATACGTGATGGGCGCGATCGAGGCGGCGGAACGGGGCGCGAACCTCACCGCGCGGCTGCTGGCGTTCGCGCGTCGGCAGGACTTGCGCCCGGAGTCGGTGAACGTGGAGCAGCTCGTGGCCGGAATGAAGGAGCTGCTGCAGCGCTCGGTGGGCCCCACGATCGAAATCTCCACGGATTTCCTATCCGACCTGGCGGCGGTGCGCGTGGATCCCAACCAGCTCGAACTCGTCCTGCTGAATCTTGCCGTGAATGCGCGGGATGCGATGGAGGGGGGAGGGAGCCTGGTCATCGCCGCGCGCAATACCGTGGGTGGCCCGGAATTCAGCGCCAATCTGGCCCACGGGCAATATGTCTGCCTGGCGGTGACCGATACCGGAACGGGCATGGACGAAGCGACCGCGCGCCGAGCCACGGAACCCTTCTTCACGACGAAGGAGCTTGGCAAGGGGACCGGTCTCGGCTTGGCGATGGTTCACGGCATGGCCGGGCAGTCCGGCGGCGCGATGCGGATCAGAAGCCGGCTGGGTCATGGCACGACGGTCGAGCTCTGGCTGCCGGTCGACCGGCGCACGCCGGACGAGTTGCAGCGTCCGGCCGCGGAGGCGGCATTGCCTTCGCGCTCCTGCCACATTCTGCTGGTCGATGACGATCCCATGGTCGCCAAGGGAAGCATGGCGATGCTCAGCGATCTGGGACACACCGTCACGATCGCCGAATCGGGTCGGCACGCGCTTCAGCTACTCCAGGCCGATGTGGAGCCGGATCTGGTCATCACCGACCACGCCATGCCCGGAATGACTGGGATCGAGCTTGCCAACCGCATCTCCGCGCTCAAGCCGAAATTGCCAGTCGTGCTCGCCACCGGCTACGCGGAACTGCCTCAGGGCGCGGCCACGGGGATGCCGAGACTGGACAAGCCCTATCGAGCGCGCAAAGTCACCGCGATGATCGACTCGGTGCTGGGACAGGCAGCCCCCGCTCGATCGGGGGCAGTCCGCTCAACGCGCCGGCGCACCGACCGCAAAGGCGTGAGCGCTCGCAGACGGAGCGAGGCCGGAACCGGTGGCGCGCTGGCCGATCAATCCGACCTGTAGATACGAGGCAACAGCAGCCGGACGCTCTCCGCGCCATCGACGCCAGTCCGTAGCTGGCCGCCCAACAGCCGCGCCGCGTCGCTCACCAGATCAAGACAGAGCGCGTCGTCGCCGGGGGAGGGGTCCGAGTCGTTCGCGCTCCCGGCGAAAGTCCGAGGCGCGGCACCGCCCGGTTCGGCATGGTCGAACGAGAAGGCGACATAATCGCCGGCCGGAAGTTCCGCTGTTCCACTCTCGACTTCGCTGGACAGGCGAAGCCGCAACGTCCCCTCTTCGGGCAGCCGCCGGCCCGCCCGCAAGGCGAGGGCGATAAGCATCGCCTCGACCTCCGCCTCGTCGGTGCGAAGCTGGCCCGGAACTTCGCCGAATTCGACGGCAAGCTTGACCGTATCACCGAGCATGAGGCGCAGAGCAGGCTCGATACGCCGAAGCAGGTCCGCCGGATCGATTGCCTTGCGGCTCGAAACGGTCCGCTTCGCATAGGCGACGAGCTCCTTGAAGAGTCGCGCGCCGGAGGTGGCGCTCGTCAGCGCCATTGCCATCCGTTCCCGGTGGCGCTCTTCCATGTCCATCGAGCCGAAGGCGAGCGTCAGGCTATCCAAATTCCAAACGGTCACGCTCAGCATGTTCATCAGATCGTGCGCCATATCCTCGATCACTGCGCCCATCGCCTCCAGGCGCCGCGACCACAGCAGGCGGCGATCCGTGCGCGCGCGCTCCGTGATGTCGAGGCAGACACCTCGAATCTCGATTCGTCCTCGGCCGAGATCCACCACGGTGCCACGGTCGAGGAATACGCGCTCCGATTCATCGGCGCAGATCAGGCGGTAGACCACGGAGAACCCCTGGCCCACGCCACAGGACTCGACCTGGGCCACCACTCGGCCGCGATCGTCCGAATGGATGCAACTCGTCCACAGGTCGGCGTTGGCGGCGAACGCCACCGGCTTGAATCCGATCGACTTGGCCAGTGTATCGCCCAGCCGCCGCGGTCCGGAAAATCCCGCGTCCCGGTCGGCGCGATATAGAGCGATCGGCAGCATCTCCAGCAGGAACGCTTCGCTCTCGGAGACGCGCCAGGGCGGTCGCGGCATCTTGGCGGCGGAGGTCGTTCGCGCCGTCGACCTTGCAATCCGATTCTTGTGCCGACCCGATCTGGCGGCTGGCACGCCGTCCTCCGCCCAAGTGGACTCAACGCTCGAGGGAGCATGTCGCGCGACGAGCTTAGCCCTCGAGGCGATCATCATATCCGGAGGTGGGGCGTCGCAGGCAGTCGGTTTTGCGTTCATCCGTTCGACTCGCCTTGAGCCGCCCGGAGCGCAGGCGGCCGCCCGGTTTCGGCATCCGCGAGCCATTTGCTTCGGCAACTCTGCCAAAGCGGCTCGGCACGCTGGGCGGCGCGAGCCATCCCGAATTCCGGACTATCTCCGCCGCGGCGGTCTCCCGCGTACATATCTTGCGCACCAAGTCTGCCGCTTGAATCGCTTCCCATGACCGCTCCCCGTCGCCGCGACCGCGCGATGCCCTGAATCATCGCCTTTGCGGCTGACCACGTATTCTATGGACGCGCTTCCCGCTCTCAATCGGGAG